>NZ_JBFULK010000006.1:0-261683 GCF_056400365.1 Paenibacillus sp. P5_B5 | reverse complement strand
ATCCGCTCGACTTGCATGTATTAGGCACGCCGCCAGCGTTCGTCCTGAGCCAGGATCAAACTCTCCATTAAAGTGCTCATCAACCGAAGTTGACTTGCTATAATTAGAGCTGATTGCTCAAAATTTCTTGCTAGCTTGTCTTGATCACTYACGCCGAAGCGCTCGTTCTCTCAACGTTTTGAGGTTAATAACCTCTTGTATTTCTTCACTCGTTGTTCAGTTTTCAAAGGACAATTTGTTTTGTTTTCGTTGCCGTTTCGTTCAGCGGCGACTTTTATAATATACCACATTCATCATGTTAGATGCAAGCTTTTTTTTCTTCCAATTCCTTACTCAGCATTTCGCTGATGTATGATTTGGTGCTTGTAAAAACTTTGTCGAATGTTGCCACTTGAAGGGGCGAGATTTAATTTACCACAGGGAAAGCCACTAAGTCAACTCTTTTAAAGAAACTAATAATTACAACTTTTATAGAGACAAAAAAAGCCGCCAAATGGGCATCTAGACTATACACCATCGGCGATTATTATGATCATATAAACTCTTGATATGTCAACGTTTATTCGCTTCTATTCCATAAATCTTCACTCAGACGAAGCATCCTAGCTATGCTGTAAATGACATTTCTAAATTACTAAAATCCTTGTCATGTGCTACGAATACAACTTTAATCATTGCTTTCTTAGTAAGCCTGTCGAGAAGAAGTACTAGCCCTTCACTAATATCTTTAAAAGCATCCATTCCTAATAGTTCTTCCAAGCTCCAATACTCCGATCTACTACGAAGTACATCCATTAAAGGAATACTACACTGCTCAAGTTTAGAAACAATACCAAACTCACATGCAAGTATAACAAGCTGCACACGTTGCTCGATGGACTCTGAGCTTGCTGTTAATTCTTCATATAATTTATATACCCCACAATTGATTCCTTTGACTTGCTTCATTATGGATACCTCAGGGTATTGACCAGCTTCCAATACACAAATTCTTGCCCAATGGCTTAATGCTTCAAGACAGGAGCGATAAGCATCCATATAATGTTCAGCATCTATTAATCTTTTGCTTTCTGAGCATTTGTATAACAGCTTCGTGAATTCTGTAAATAATCTTTGATTACGAATGTCATTCGACAACTCTACTGAGTTATAACGCAAGCCCACTGAAAACTCATCTCGCTCCATTATTCTTTCTCCTCCTTAGAGTCAATCAACACTAGCTGTTAATCATGTCGAACGCTTGTATGAAAACTTAGAGTTTAATATAATAAATCCAGCAAGAAGAATTACTACATAGAAGAAACAGTTTCACTAACTTATACATTCTTATTCAGTAACTACACAGGATTCAAATAAGCATTGATACTAAGTATTCTTCAATTAGTCAAAATTCCCTGCTAAATGATGTGACAAAACTGGTAAAATGACATCAAAATGGAAAGAGGTGCTTATTATGGCTGACATCAAAAAAATCCTTTTTAAATCCAGTAAAGTGAATGAATTTCGCTTATGGGGTCTGCTCCTGACAATGGGTGGAATGCTCCTAATGATTGTAGGACTAGCTGGAATTGTATTCGATTGGGGACAGATTGGCCGCATTATCGCAATTGTTTTCGCAATTATTGGAATGCTTAGTATGCTATTTAGTATGATTGTTTATTTCTGGGCTGGTATGTTATCCACCTCAGCGACATTGATTGATTGTCCTGAATGCGGAAAACAAACGAAGCTTTTGGGTAAAACGGATCGCTGTATGTTCTGTAAAACTATATTAACCGTAGATCCTAGTTTTAAACCAGCTGATACGAAGTAATATATTCTCTTATTTGCCAGACGGTTTATACTCTCTAACAATAATGAAGGAAGGCGCCATATCAAATGGCGCCTTCCTTCATTATTGTTACGGACGAGTAGTCAAGGTTTCTTGGATTACATCCCAGATTTCTGGCGCCTCAAAGCCTCTACGCCACGTCGCTACACCTGCTAAGTTATACTTTTTGACAAGCTCAACTCTATTTTTCATCGAAACTTTATCTTCCATCCAAATCTTTTTGACCAATGAACCTTCTTTATACTCGACATAATTCTGTCCAATATCCTCTAGATAGGTTGGCGTAAGCTTCTGTTCCTTAATCGTTCTATCTTGTCGTGACATATAAATAGCCTTAGATGACACTTTAGTCTTGCCATTCACTTGCTCTTCCGTCCATTCTCTCGTGAAGGTAGGTACAGCTAGTATGAACTTAGAAGGAGGCACATCATCTTCATCTAAAATTCGCGTAAGAGCCGCCTCTACCCATGGTAAGGAAGCTACTGAGCCAGCTACAGGACTTGATCCCCAGTGCTCGTCATATCCCATTAGAATCATATAGTCTAGTGATTCTGCTAATGCACGACGGTCCAGGAATAAAGACCACCCCTCAGATTGTGATTTAGGGGTTACATCCATGGATACGACCAAATTCTGCTCATGCGCTAATGGCGTTAATTCACGAACAAATTGAATCATATTTTGTTTATCACTCGTATTTACATTCTCATAATCAATGTTTATGCCTTGCAACTTATATAATTTCGCAAAAGATAATAGCTGTTTAATCGTTGTCATTCTACGATCATAGGTCGATAGAGCTTGTGCAGTAAGCTTGGGATCAAATGCATTATCTACAAGTCCCCAGACTTGTAAATTACGACTATGCGCCCATGTTACGTATGCAGGGTCAGCATTATTCTTCAAATTCCCTTCAGCATCTGCTAAATGAAACCACGTAGGCGATATAACATTAAGACCAGGCATTGGTCCGATTTGGGACGTGTCTGGATTCTTCCCTGTCACATACTCCCATGTCATATTAATTTTGCCACCTGTTGGCTTCCATGGAACAAAAGGCTCCACTGGTTTTTTCTTATGTGGTACGGTTTCAATGCGATCAAGACGTACATTTATTTTCTGAACATATCCAGTGAGTCCATTCTCTAATTGCACATGATACCATTCATTTGATTCATTCCAAATGATCATCGTAGTATCAGATGACAAATCACTTAGAATAGGCTCTGTTACCGATGGACCTGTACGCATTGGAATTAATTTATCTTTCTTCTTAGCTTCCACAAGCCCCCATTGAAGAGGATCTCCTGCATGTGCAACAGTGACAATACCCGTCTGCTCGTCTTCCTTAATTTCCAGATCAAACAAATCCATAATGGGATCTACAGGTATATAAACTGTATCCTCTTGCTTCTCAATTGGAAATCTGAGCTTAATTGGTTTCTGATTAATCGTCGATGTTTGTCCATCTGTTCGAAGTCGAACTACCTTATCCTGTGTTGTTACAATAACAGATTGACTTGCTTTATCATAAGTTATTGATGAATCAATATGAGTGCTAATAAAATCAAATGGTAGCTTAAGAGCTTCTCCCTTACCCAAAGCTGATTGCTCGAACATCTCACCTTTATAGAAGAGAGGTTTGTCCTTACCATAATACTCGATTCCAACATGCTCTTTACTCGGCACCTCACGTTGTGTCAACGAATACGCATAATAGCCGGTACCTACAAGCAGGATCAACAATATTAGTAATTTAAATATTTTTTTAATTCCTATCACTTCCTTTGTTCACAAAAAGAAAAACGTATCACGCCTCCGGAAACGATTAAGGCGGACACGTTCATGCTTTTGATTGAATCTGATTTAGTGTGTTCTAGTTACTGTACATTCAGGACAAGTACCATACACTTCGAAGCGATGGCCATGAACATTAAAATTAGTTTGCTGACAAGCTGCAAGCTCAGCATCCTTGAATGGTGATATTTCAAAATCGACGATTTTACCGCAACTCACACATGTAGCATGATAATGATCGCTCATATCTGCATCAAAACGTGAAGAATCATCTCCATATGACAATTCGCGTACAAGTCCAGTTTCCATGAAAACCTTCAGGTTATTATACACGGTAGCTACACTCATATTTGGGAATTTAGACTCTAATGCTTTATAGATGTCATCAGCAGTCGGGTGATTCAAAGAATGCAGAAGATACGATAAAATGGCATGCCGCTGAGGCGTCATGCGAACTCCGTTGTTTTTTAATTTATCTAGGGCATCTGAAAGTTGATTGGACATGTACATACCACCTACTTTTCTGCTTATTTGTAGTATATACATTATTGTAATTGTGAAAATGTTCTCTTGTCAATGAAACAAAGCGCTAATTTGATAATTATTTCTGGAAAACCTCTAATTGTCCTATCGTTTCAGTCTTCACTTGATATTTACCATTACCAACAACACCAGTTACTGTATCGTCATTTAATGTAAACGGAAGGTCAGTTGTAGCTTCTCCAAGTACATTCGCCTCGACTGAATAATCACCAACTACTGGTAATCCAAGTTTAAGTTCACCCAAGGTATTCTCTATATTCCAGTTACCCCCAACTTGATTAGAAACAACATCGATTTCGGCAAGATTGGTACTAATAGCTAAGTTACCATACACTTGATCAACTTTAACCGATCCCCGCTTAACATCAATTTGTAAATCTCCATTAATTTGTGCTGCACTTAACTCACCATTAATCAAGTTAGCTTGCACAGATTGAAGATCAGATAATTTAACTTCTCCATTAGTTACATCGATATCGAAATTCTCTACTTTCTTCAGATCAGCAATATCCAAGGTACCCGTAACTAATTCTAGTTTAAAAGTGTCCAATTGTAACTCTGCAGGAACTGTGACTGTTAGGTCAATTCGCGGAGGAGACTTTACGCCCATCCCATGTGAATATTCAGGACCTTCAGCATTAATTTCTAGTGTTTTGCCACTTGTATATTGAACCTGTGTCTCACCAGCTATTCGCTGAGCTTCCGCTTCTGATTTCAAATCTACCCATACCGTTGCTTGAATAGCTAGCTGATTCACTTCACCTGATCGAACAATCACATCACCGATCACGTTACTTAACTTAATTTGAGTCGTTTTAGAATCTATGGGAATATCTTTGTATAGTTTATCAAAAGCAAATCCTTTCTTATCTATACCTACTATCTCGTTCGATACGATATCTATAATACTATTATTTTTTAGCATATTGATGACTATCGGAGCCTTAACGCTACCCACTATGACAAGCGAGATAATAATGGAGAGCATTAACCCAAGTAAATCAAGTTTCATTCTTCTCTCTTCATTTCGATACCGAGTGCTATAGTACAAATACTCTAATCCAAGAACGATGAATAGTAACGGCCACCAAGTAAACAACCAAGTTAGTTTATCTCCACCAAAGATTTGTTCGAGTAAAATGGCTCCCCCTAATGTCAACAACAAGAGAGCAGATGTATATCGTCCAACTTTAATCACAGACTTATACCTCCTAGACTATCGTTTACGTTGATTGAATAGGATCATAATTACGCCAGCTACAACGAGAATTATTCCTCCTAAGTAGGTACTGATTGCTGATTCAAAGATCAGAGTTAACCATTTCGGATTCACACTCAATAGAAAGAACCATCCACCTACTGCCACTAGCAAAAAACCCATATTATTGTTACTTGAGAGCTGCTTAGCTGCATCTGAAACAGACCCTCCCAAAGATATGACGTAATTCACTTTATCTGTATACTGTAAAGCGTCAAAAATAGTATAAAAATAAGTAATTGGAATACATAAGGAAACAATTGTTACTAAAGCGACATTTGGATTACCCGAACTAACAATTAAAGTAATCAGAGATATATTAAACGCAATCAAAAGCATAAATAATAATCCCCGTTGCATGAGTCCTAAATACATATGACCTGAGCCAGGAATTATGAAAGATAAGAAACAAGCAAACCACTTCTTCTTTGGCTTATATATTTGCTCATAAGGTGGTGGGTAATTACGATATGGGTCCATATTAGGATCCTGATGATAGTGATGATCCATCATTTAACCTCCAATTAATTAGATTGAAATAACGATTACAGTGAAATACCCTCGATAAAATGAACAATCTTGAAGATGATAACATCCAGCGTAATAAGTTTACTCATGAGACCTGATTGAATGAATAAGTAAGTAGAAAGCGCAGCTGTTAAACCATGTAGAAATTCACGTCTTACATAGGAGATAGTCGTTTTGTTATTTGGTGTAAGAACTACTGACCTAGCAGGACTTTCTTCTAGTGTGGCCATCACCTGATCGGTAAAGTTCACTGATGGGTGATCAAGTGGTAGGGTATTAAGCCACTGATCATGTAAATCATTCTTATCCCGTGACTTTGGTTTTATGTAGTTCATTTGATGTTTGATCACTGCGGGCCACCTCCATCCAACGTTCCTTTAACATTTTCTTGGCACGATATAGTCTTGTTTCAATTGTTTTCGTTGGGAGCTCTGTTATTTCTGCGATTTCTTGATAGCTAAACTCTTTTAGATAGTGCAAAATCAGAATGAGCCTGTACTTCTCTGGTAACTCACCGATTAGCTGCCACTTTAGATCTCGTTCCTCTTTGGCTATAATCTGCTGTTCTGGTAGTGAATCTGAACTTGGCAACCATTCTTTCATTTTATCTATGAGATTTAGAAATGACTTTCCCTTAATTGACCTCCGATAGTCTTGAACAATATTGACGGTCAAACGATATAACCAAGTTGTAAATTTGGATTGTCCACGAAACTGCGAGATGGTTCGAAACAGCTTAACAAATACTTCTTGTGATAAATCTTCAGCAGTTTCAGCGTGATTAACCATTTGATAAATCAACGTATAAATGTAATTTTTGTGGCGGTCGATTAGTATGCGATAAGCATCCATCTGACCTTGACGGATCAATTCTAGTATTTGTTCATCCGTCATTTGTTCCACACGAATTCCCCACCCTTCAAACTCATTTATAACTTAGACGCTTGTAATCCTTTTATCACTTCATTTTCCCGTAAAATAATTTATTCAATGCTGATTCTTGTAACGCCATCGACAGCTGCCATCTGTTCCACAATATTTGGAGCACTTCCTCTTGGAAATAAAACGGTATACACCAGCATTATTTTCCCGTCTTCCTGTTCAGTATCTACAATCATTTTACGAATCTCACCTTTATTCGTAGCGATAATACTTGATAACTGAGCTAGAAGCCCCATATGATCAATAACTTGAAGTTTAAGAATCTGTTGTTTTTTGACATTGATGAATTTCTTCTCAACTTTATTGAGCACCCATAGCGAAAGAATAACTAGTATGAATGCAATTGCAGCCGGATAATAGAATCCTGCACCAATTGCGAGACCAATTGAAGCAACTACCCATACAGATGCTGCTGTCGTCAGACCTTTGATCACATTACCAGTTGTCATAATGGTACCGGCTCCAAGGAAGCCGACACCTGTAATAACTTGAGCAGCAAGCCGCGACGGGTCAATTCGAACATTAGCCTGATCAACAAAATCTGCGAACCCATAAATAGAAATTAGCATCACAAGTGTTGAGCCGACACATACAAGTATGTGCGTACGAAGACCTGCAGCACTATTAGACATTTCTCGTTCAAAGCCAATTAATCCCCCAAATGCAACTGCCATTAGCAACCTTATTGTCAAATCAAAAGTATCAATATGCCACGGATTCATGAATAACATCTCCTTATATATACGATAATTTCATCTACTTCAATTAGACAAAAACGACATACCATAAGATATGTCGCTTCAAAGAGTAGTATATATTGATATTCCAAGGTAATACCAGTTCGTTGATTAAATTAAGAATTCAATACTTCAACGATAAGTTTATTAACAAGCCCTGGATTAGCTTTTCCCTTAGTTTCTTTCATAACTTGTCCAACAATAAAGCCAATTGCTTTATCATTGCCAGCCTTGTAATCTGCAACTGACTTCGGATTATTCTCGACAACGCTGGCAACAATCGCTTTAATTGCACCCTCATCGCTGATTTGAACAAGACCTTGTTCTTCTACAATTTCCTTAGGACCTTTGCCCGTTTCAAGCATAGATTTAAATACAGTCTTAGCAATCTTATTCGAGATCGTACCGTTCTCAATGAGACCGATCATCTCACCTAGACCTTTGCCAGTAATTTTGAGATCCAGGAACTCAAGATTAGCAGCGTTCATATATCCGAGTAAATCACCCATTATGAAGTTTGAAACTTGTTTAGCATCTTTCGTATACGAAAGTGATTCCTCGAACAAGTCTGCAAGCTGCATAGAAGCTGTAATTACTTCAGCGTCATAGCTTGGTAATCCATAATCTGTCGTATAACGAGCTTTACGAGCATCAGGAAGTTCAGGTATCGTCGCACGGATACGTTCAATCCAAGCTTCATCAATAGCTAAAGAAACTAGATCAGGATCTGGGAAGTAGCGATAATCATGTGCTTCTTCTTTGGAACGCATGGACACAGTTATACTCTGAGCTTCATCCCAGCGTCTTGTTTCTTGCACAACCTTATCCCCATCATCTAAAACTTCAGCTTGACGCCATTCCTCATATTCAAGGCCGCGCTGAACGCCGCGGAAGGAATTCATATTCTTAAGCTCAGCACGTGTACCGAATTCCTCTTGTCCCCAAGGACGAATCGAGATGTTCGCATCACAACGCATAGAGCCTTCTTCCATCTTAACGTCAGACACATCACAATACAGCATAATCGCCCTTAGCTTCTCAAGATAAGCGCGTGCTTCTTCAGGTGTGCGAATATCTGGCTCTGATACGATTTCAATGAGCGGTGTTCCAACACGGTTAAAGTCAACAAGCGAAGCAGAACCACCATCAACGTGAGTCAGCTTGCCCGCATCTTCTTCAAGATGCAAGCGGGTAATACCAATACGCTTTGTTTTACCTTCAACCTCAATATCAATCCAACCATTCTCACCGATTGGTTTATCATACTGTGAAATTTGGTACGCCTTTGGAGAATCAGGATAAAAGTAGTTCTTACGATCAAACTTCGTATCCCTTGAAATCTCACAATTGAGTGCCATCGCAGCCTTCATTGCATAATCAACAGCTTGGCGATTCAGCACAGGCAATACACCCGGATGACCTAGACAGATCGGGCATGTATTCGTATTAGGCGGTGCGCCAAACGATGTCGCGCATCCGCAGAAAATTTTGGAAGATGTGTGAAGCTCTACGTGAACCTCAAGTCCAATAACCGTTTCGTATTTTTTGTCAGTCACTGACATCAGGTTGATCCTCCTACAAGTTTTGTGAGTGAAAGTTTTGCGAAGCAAAACTACTTCGAAAGCATATGCCTCTTTTATAGTTGTGGACGTTGCTTATGGTGGTCTGTATGCTGTTCAAATGCATGAGCAACTCGAAGTACCATCGCATCATCAAGTGTTTTACCAATCATTTGTAAACCAACAGGTAAGCCGTTCACCATTCCACATGGAACTGAGATCGCTGGATTGCCTGAAAGATTGACAGGGATGGTAAGAATATCGTTCAAATACATCGTAAGCGGATTGTCTACCTGCTCGCCGATCCGGAATGCGGTCGTTGGAGCTGTTGGACCCACTACAATATCGTAATTTGCAAATACATGATCAAAATCTTGTTTAATCAGTGTCCGTACCTTCTGAGCCTTCAAATAATAAGCATCATAATAGCCGGAAGATAACGCATAGGTTCCTAACATAATACGACGCTTCACTTCTGGTCCAAAGCCTTTACTACGGGACTGATGATAAAGATCAAGTAAGTTCTCTGGATTGTCAGCACGTTTGCCATAACGAACACCATCAAAGCGAGCTAGATTAGATGATGCTTCAGAAGAAGCAAGCAAGTAATAGGCAGCTACTGCATATTCGGTATGTGGCAACGATACTTCCTCGCATATAGCTCCAAGGCTTTCAAGTACACGAAGGGCTTCTTGGATACGCTCTTTGACCTCTGGATCAATACCTGTGCCCATGTATTCCTTAGGTACAGCAATTCGTAAACCACGAATATCACCAGTTAGTGCTGCTGTATAATTAGGAATATCTACTTTAGCTGAAGTTGAATCCATAACATCATGGCCAGCAATTGCTTGCATTAAATAGGCAGCATCCTCTACGTTCTTAGTTAATGGGCCAATTTGATCAAGTGAAGATGCAAACGCCACTAATCCAAAACGAGATACGAGACCATAAGTTGGCTTCATACCGACAATTCCGCAGTAAGAGGCTGGTTGACGAATGGAGCCGCCAGTATCCGAACCTAGCGCAAAATAAACCTCACCTGCAGCAACTGCAGCAGCTGAACCACCAGATGAACCACCAGGTACATATTCGAGATTCCACGGGTTATAGGTTGGATGGAATGCAGAATTCTCGTTAGATCCTCCCATGGCAAACTCGTCCATATTCAGCTTACCAATCGTAATGCTGTTAGCGGCTTTTAGTCTCTTGACAACAGTTGCGTCATAAATGGGATCGTAATTCTCCAGAAACTTGCTTGCACAAGTTGTTGTAATTCCTTCTGTGACAATATTGTCTTTAATACCGATAGGAAGACCGAATAGTATTCCTTGGTCAGAGCTTCCACTAGCCAGCAATTCATCTAGCTTAGCTGCAGCTGCACGAGCACCTGCTTCATCAAGCTGTAGAAAAGCTTGTACCTTCGGATCTACTTCAGCAATACGTTTATACGAGTGGTCTACTAGATCTTGAACGCTTAAACTTTTATCATTTAGACGATTATGAATTTCCTGCAATCTCATATCGAAAAGAGTCAAAGTAACGCTCCCCCTTCCAAAATTATGTAATACATTTTATGGTTTTATATATTTCTATTCGAGAACAGCTGGTACCTTAAATTGCCCATCTTCTACTTCTGGTGCATTTCGGAATACTTTCTCAATTGGCAATGAAGGACGTACTTCATCCTCACGCATTACATTTACAAGTGGCATTGAATGAGAGGTTGGAACTACATCATCCGTATTTAACTCGTTCAATTGCTCAGCATATTGTAAAATACCATTAAGTTGCTCCGTTAATTGCTGTTTCTCATCCATACTTAATTCAAGCCTAGCTAGCTTAGCTACATGCTCAACATTTTGAATCGTGATACTCATCAGAGGACACCTCTTTTCAACCTTATTACTTGCTTTAAACACTTGTTCTATACGCCTTAATGCGCTAATACATTATAGCTTACAAAGCTTAGCAACTCAATGAATTGACAAAATCTGAACAAAGTTTTATGAGCCAAGCGATATAAATCATGTATTACAAAAAGAAACGACTTCTCCGTCCTAATAGGCCGGATGCGTTTCTTAAGGTGATACTTAGAATTTATGACCTGAAAGTTATAAATTCTATACCACTAAAAAATGAAGCGCATACTCACGCCTCATTTAATATACAAGCTTTATTAAATCCAAGCCCTCAAATTAATTTGTTTAATAAAATTATCTACAGACTGAACCTCGTGGCTCGTTTCTTCTTCTTCTTCCTCATCTTCATTGCCATTCATTATATGATAAAACAATTGCTCATTACGCGTTGCTAGTGCAAAATCAATCAGCGCTTCTCTCTCAATGCGATCAGCTTCTTCCTGCAGAAGCACAGATTCAGTTTCGATATCCTCTGCTGGTACAAAAAAATGCTTGTTCAATCTGGGTACACGGACCACATAGTCGAACACATTGTCCGCATTCCGATCATAAGCGATTACATAAGCATAGTCGCCGATTGGCAAATCTTGTTCAACACTGTCTCCAATAATGCATACTTTTTCCCCTAGTTGCAGCATGCTATACACCTCTCACGCATGTGACTCACTTTCTTGTATCTATTTCCTTCTTAGCTAAAACTTATAAATTCTTTATAGCAGAAAAAAAGAACCCTGTCCACATTCTACTATGACTAATGCTATGACTTAGGCATGAATAACACCTTCAGGTGAAATAGTTAGCTTCTCGAACCCGTCATCTGTGATGAGATATGTGTTCTCAATCCCAACAACACCTCGATTAGGAAATGTAAACTTAGGCTCTATAGCGATAACCATTCCCGGTTCGAGTGGGTATGTAAAGCCTTTGGCAAGCACCGGAAGTTCATCAATTTCTAAGCCAATTCCGTGGCCAAGAAATTTCACCTGATTATCCCCAAAGCCCATAAAATACTCAGCAAGGCCTGCTTCTTCCACCTGATGAAGTGCGTCAAGGTACAACTCTTCGCAAATTGTACCTGGTTTGAGCTTCATTTCGGTAGCGCGTAATACCGCCTCCGCAAGCTCATAGGCATGCTGCAGGTCATCCGGCAGCTTACCTATGACAGCTGTGCGCGTCTGATCGATGACATAGCCATCGATCATGCACCCAAGATCCAGCAGAATCGGCTCGTCCTGCTGGATCGGCCTCTGGGACGCGCCTTGAGGCGACGACTTACTTAAACCTAGGCCACCTGCAGGGCCATCGAAGTAAGTCGGCTCCGCCGCCGCGTCCCCCGCAGCAACAACGCCGGTGATGAGCTCGGCGTTGTAAGCACGCATGCGCATGAGCCCCGCATGCGCTTGTAGTCTAAGCTGATGCTCAATATGAGCCATCAGCTCGAATTCCGGCATGCCGGCACGGACATGCCGGAGCCCTGACGCCAGCGCAGCGTCTACGACGCTGGCTGCATGCTTAATCGCCGCGATCTCATCCGGCGATTTGATCATCCTAAGCTCCCGAATCATGAGGGAGCCATCGACCCAAGCCGCGCCTGGGAAGGCGGTTTGCAGTCTATGGAACATAGCCACTGGCAATACATCAAATTCTGTTGCAAGTGTAAGCGGTGTAGCATCATCATCTACTCGTGCTAAAATTAATTTATGATATAAGGCTTTGAAACCACTCATTGGTTCTACTTGGAATACAGACTCCATTTCAGCTCTCGTAACACTACGACGAACGAAGAATAGAGGTTCTCCATCAACGGGTATGAATAAATTCCCTGTTTGCATGGATCTTGTCATATAGTACAAATCAACGTTCTGTGTCACTATAAATCCATCTATTCCTTGCTTCTTCATGGCGTTCTGCAAACGATATAAACGATCTCTATATAAGTTGTCATGTGGTTTAGTCAACGTCATCAATTCCCCATTCTTCTTAAGGCTTTACTCAATACAAGCCAAAAAGCGTATAGTATGTAGGTATCCTTTAAGATTACACTACCATACTATACGCTTTGCATCGATTTATTCAATACTATACTATATGTTATGATCCCATTCGTTCAATATTATCCACAATTATAAGACTTACAACACAACAAAACCCCGCTTCTAATGAAGCGAGGTTTGCGCGATAAACATTTATCTTTATCTCCAGCTAAGAAAACAACGACTAATGATAACAAGTAAGACAAACAAAACTAGAATTTCACCTGGGGACGAACAAGGAGCAGGTTTGACTACAACTGGTGGACATTTAGGTGGATGATACGAGCTAACTGGTTGCTGATATACAGGTTGTTGCCACATAGGCTGTTGATATGGCATCATGAATGGCGATACCATAGGCTTCTCCTCTACAACTGGCATTTGTTGAACTTTTAATTGTTGAACTGGCATAGGCATATACGGTTTCATTGGCTCCAAATGCAAACACCTCCTCTAAACTTTTATCTCAGGCTGGACATTGAATCAGACATTATTCTTCTACATGAATTCATAACTGTACATCTAGTTTCCTACAAAGTTTCTAAGCTCCATCTAGAACTTCAGGGCAACTTTCTAGTTACCAACAGTCTATGGGGGTATATCCTATCAGAACACGGTATTTACCTAGTACATCATAAAATAGACAAACATCTATTAATTTAGATGAGTTCTACTTGTATTTAGTAAAGGATGGACAAATCTACAAACATAATAAGAAACGCACCTATCCAAATCTGGACAAGTGCGCATCATACGATTAAACGTGTGGGTTATTCAGTTTCTCATAGCCTATCGTTGTTTTGGGACCGTGTCCTGGATAAACGACGACATGATCAGCTAGATCGAACAGTTTACCTTGAATTGAATCCATTAAGTCGCGATTGTTCCCACCTGACAGATCCGTTCTTCCAACCGAAAGTTTAAATAGTACATCTCCACTAAATAAATGATCGTTCCATAAGAACGATACACTGCCTGGGGAATGACCCGGTGTATGGAATACCTTGAGCTCAATACCTAGAAAGTTCAGTACTTGACCTTCCCCTAAATCATACTCCGCTTCATCTGTCGTAATGGGACCACCTAGATCAGGCCAGTTGAGCGATCCATTCTTACGGGCATTCGTTAACCAGTCCGCTTCGAGTGGATGAAGGTAGACAGGACAACCTTTGGCTTTACGGACAGCATCTACACCACCGATATGGTCAAAGTGTGCATGCGTTAGTAGTATGGCCTCAATCTCAATATTCTCAATCCGTCTAAGAAGCGCAGCTGGCTTCATACCTGGATCAATCACAATCCCCTTGGTACCTTCCTCATTGGTCAATAAATAACAATTAGTCTGTAATGGTCCGAGTGTAAATGTCTGGATGTTGATCATGTTTTATCCTTAACCCCTTTAATTTCTAAAAAGTTGATAGTAATTTGCGTAGCTCTTTGACCACAGCTGCTTGATATTCGGTGCCTTCACCATAGCGATGCATGATTTCCTTGCGTGTTGCACCCAAATTTTCTTCATAAGTTGAACTCTCACGATCGGGATTATCCTGCTTGAACTGCACCATTACCTCCTGAATATAGGCTGGTCGCGGTCCCCACTGTCCAAGTACATGTCCGCCTGTATCAGCAAATATAACAACAGGAATTGACTTGCCTCCAAGCGTCAGATATTCATCCATTAAATCTTCATGTTGTTCCTTAATCATAACCTCTACTTGAATACCACTAATCTCTAATGAGCGGAATACAACTGGAATATTACGAACCACATCACCACACCAGTCAGCTGCAAGAATAATGCAACGTAAGTCATCTCGATTGCTCAATGAATCAAAAAAATCACGATCATCTTCACTTGGCCATTCGAACTTGGCATAATAATCATTAAATTGATCTTGATTTTTCGTCATTCCCCCAATAAATTGCTCTGGAGAAATTCCTAGTCCAAGCTTATGAGCAACGTTCTTACTCATTACTCCCTACCTTCTTTCTTCTTCATTATTATTTTGATAATAAAGTATATCCCTATTAAGCAGATAGCACCTGCTGCAAAATACTTGATGTAAGGTCCTGCGATACGATCAATATCTTCCCATTTATCGCCAAGTGACTTGCCTAGATATACAAATAGGATCGACCATGGTATAACTGCAAGTGTTGTTAGCGTAATAAATTTAGCATGAGACATCTTGGCCAAACCTGCCGGAATCGAAATCGCATGTCTAACAACCGGAATGAATCTTGCTCCAAAAATCATACCGGTCCCATAGCGATTGAACCATGCTTCTGCGATATCAATGTGCTTCTTATGTATAAAAATATATTTACCGAATTTTTCTAAGATTGGTCTGCCTCCATAGCGGCTCACCCAATAAATAAACAGTTGAGCGAAGACACCCCCTATTGTGCCAAAAACGACAGCTCCCCAAAATGATATAGACCCTGATGACACTAAATAGCCTGCGTAGGAAAGAACAATTTCACTCGGAATAATTTCAATCATCAGCCCGAGCATGACACCCCAATACCCTAAGCCTTCTAAAAATTGTAATATCGAACTAATTAAATCGCCTAGCATGACTCTCCTACCTTCTATTCGTATTTTAGGCTCGGAAATTTCTTGAATTTCTTCTATAGGTTGTTTACCTATTCCCAAGTTTATTCTACCATATATACAATTATCTCATCTACTTTATAAACTCTTCTAGCATAGTTGACAAGCCTACGCATATATTACAGTAAGAGATTCTATAATTAGGAGGCATACCTGCATGTTTAAGAGCTTTGTTATTACTAGAAGGCAAATAATCCTGACTGTATGTGTTGCAATCGCCCTACTTGCTGTTGTTGTGCTTGTTCGAATGGAAAAACCTACCGAAGTAACCACTAAACCCATACAAGAACGCACAATCGAAATGGTAACCGGTGAATTTAAGTCTACTTCTGCTGATGGCAAGGTGATCGAAACCTACCGCTGGGACCCTGGCACAATCATTGTTGAAAAAGACCAGCCTGTTAGACTTAGTATTTATGGAGTGAATGGTACTAGTCATCCATTCATTATTGAGGGAATGGACATTAAAGGCGAGGTTAAGCAAGGTAAACAAACGATTGTTACGTTTACACCTACTAAAGAAGGTACCTATCGATTGATCTGTCAGACACATTCCAGCATTGCAAATGGAGGCCCAATGATTGCTTATATTACAGTTGACTAAAATAGCCATCTTTCTGCTTCTATTCGCAGAAAGATGGCTATTTTATCATCATATATACGAATCAATTTCATAATACCTTGCAAGTTATGAAATTGATTCATACTTGAATAAATCCCTATGTCATCTCTGAAACAATTGGTAAGCTTTTGCGTACATATGCTTCAATTTCTGCTGCAGATTGCATGTTTAACGCTTCAGCTGCAATTTGCTTAGCCTCATTCATGTTAATCTTGCTCATAAGCACACGGGCGGGCAGAACAGACCCAGCACTCATGGAGAACTCATCAAGCCCAAAACCAAGTAATAATGGAATTGCGGTTAAATTACCTGCCATCTCACCACACATGCCTACCCATTTGCCTTCATTATGCGCATTCTCAATTGTCATGCGTATAAGTCTTAATACGGAAGGATTCATTGGTTGTGTTAGATGGGATACCTTCTCGTTCATTCGGTCAGCAGCCATCGTATATTGTACTAGATCATTCGTACCAATACTGAAGAAATCAACTTCCTTAGCCAGTTGGTCCGATACAAGAACTGCTGCTGGAATCTCAATCATAATACCTACTTCTAGCTCATGATTATAAGCGATGCTTGCCGCATCAAGTTCCTGCTTCACTTCCTCAAGTATCGCGTTTGCTGCTCGTAGTTCTTGTAAAGTAGCAATCATCGGGTACATGATTTTCACGTTACCAAAAGCACTTGCACGCAGGATTGCCCGAAGCTGTGTTTTGAACATATCCTTCTCGTCCAAACACAGTCTAATCGCACGATATCCAAGGAAAGGATTCATCTCATCCGGTAAATCAAGATAATCAAGCTCCTTATCGCCACCGATATCAAGTGTACGTATAATGATCGGACTACCGCTACCAAATGTTTCTGCTACTTCTTTGTAGGCTTTAAACTGCTCTTCCTCAGTTGGGAAGCTAGCTCGTCCCATATATAAGAATTCCGTACGGAATAATCCAATCCCCTCTGCACCATTACGCTTAGCACCAAGTGCATCACCTGGATTCCCAATGTTCGAAACAATCTCAAGTTTGTGACCATCAGCTGTTACCGACGGCGCATTCAAATATTTCTTAAATTCATCTTTACGTTCTTCATATTTCAGCTTCTTCTCTTGATAAGCCTGAATGACATCCTGAGAAGGGTTTATGATAATCGTCCCCGCTCCACCATCGATAATCACGAAGTCATTATCAGTTAGATGACTAGTCACATCCTTCAACCCAACAACAGCTGGAATTTCCATTGACCTCGCCATAATCGCGGAGTGAGATGTTTTACCTCCAATATTCGTGGCAAAGCCAGCCACTCGGTCACGATCAAGTTGTGCCGTATCAGAAGGTGTAAGATCATGCGCAATTAATACTACGGGCTGATCAAAATCGGTTAATGATTTCTGTTTAGTGCCCAGTAGTAAACTCATAACACGCTTGCTTACATCACGAAAATCTGCTGCACGTTCTTTCAGATAAGAATCATCCATTGCTTCAAAAAACGTAACTAACTCTTCTGTCACATCTTGCAATGCCGCTTCCGCGTTAATTAATTGCTCCCCGATTACTTCCTTCACACGACCGACAAACTCATCATCATGCAGAACAAGGATATGAGTTTCAAAAATTTCAGCTTGCTCTTCGCCAATTTTCACACGGGTTTGTTCTTTTAGTTCTTTGAGCTGTGTAATGGCTTCCTGCACGCAATCTGTAAACCGTGAGACTTCACCTTGTGCTTCATAAATCGTTAAGCTTTTACGTTCAGCAACTAATTTATCTTCCCCCATAATGAAAACAGGTCCGATTGCATATCCTGGTGCCGCAGCTATTCCTGTTAAATTACTCAAGCCAATCACACCACCTTATTCAAAAACAGTTTCTATTATTTCGCCAACTGCTTGCAGCGCTTCAGCTTCTCCGTCACCTTCAGTAATAACTGTGACTTGATCACCTTGCTTCAAACCTAATTTAAGAACGCCAACCATACTTTTGGCACTTGCTTTGGTACCATCTTCTTTGAGTAACTCTACTTTACAAGAAAACACACTTGCCTTCTTTAAGATTGCCCCTGATGGTCTTGCGTGAATACCTGTTGGATTCTTCACGGTGAAAGTTTGCTGTTGCATGAAGTCAACTCCTTTTATAGTCAAAACTATATCTAGCCTATAGTTTATTAATTTCTCCCTTAATTAATTCGGACTGTGTTCCGAATATGACCTGTACAACACCTGACCCAAGCTTCATGATCCCCGCTGCACCAATACGCTTTAGGCCTGGTTCGTCAATTATTTTATCGTCATGCAAGATCAGGCGAAGTCGCGTGATACATGCATCAATACTCTTAATATTCTCTTTACCACCAAGCATTTCAGTTATCATCACTGCTTTATCATGCAGGGAGGATTTACCACCTGTTTCTTTACTAGATTCAACATCAACATCATCGATTTCCCGTCCAGGCGTTTTCAAATTGAATTTTACGATTAAGAAACGGAATAAGAAATAATAAACAACGAAGAATACAAGCCCGATTGGAATTAATAACAATGGCTTAGTTGCTAGTGGGTAGTTAATAGCATAGTCAATTAATCCTGCTGAGAAGCCGAACCCAAGCCTAACGCCGAGCGATACCATAATAAACGCTGATACTCCTGACAATATCGCATGGAATACGTACAACAATGGAGCTACGAACATAAATGCAAATTCAATAGGTTCTGTAATACCCGTTAAGAACGATGCAATTGCCAAACCAATAAATACAGATGCAACAGTTTTGCGCTTCTCAGGTCTTGCCGAATGAATGATGGCAAACGCTGCACCAGGCAGAGCGAACATCATGATCGGGAAGAAACCTGTCATAAATAAACCTGCCGTTTTATCTCCTGCAAAGAATCGGTGTAGATCACCATGAATGATGTTTCCAGCAGCGTCCGTAAAGTCACCAATTTGGAACCAAGCGATTGCATTAATAACATGATGTAAGCCAAAAGGAATAAGCAAGCGATTCGCTGTTGTAAAGATACCTGAACCCCATGCGCCTAATGAAACAACCCAGTTACCAAAAACATCAAGTCCATTTTGTACTGGACCCCAAATTAAACCAAAAGCTAATGCGATAACAACCATCATAATCGATGTAATAATGGGGACAAACCGCTTACCACTGAAAAATCCTAACCAATCTGGAAGCTGTATGTCATGGTATTTATTATATAAGACAGCTGCAACGCTACCTGCAACAATACCACCGAGTACGCCCATATCTAGCTTAACATCACTGCCAATGTAACTAAATGCTTCCGGTACTTTAGTTAGAACATTAGTGAGAACTAAATGGGCAATTACTGCCGCAAGTGCCGCGACTGCATCTCCAGCTAGTCCAATCGCTACACCAATCGCAAATATGATCGGTAAATTATCAAAAATTGCCGCACCGCCTGCGGCTAAGAATGGGGCGATATATTGATTAATAAACTCCCCTGTAGCGCCAAACCCAAAATCCTTTACATAATCAATATTACCAAAACGGAGTAAGATAGCAGCTGCAGGTAATGCAGCAACCGGAAGCATTAAAGATTTTCCGATTTTTTGTAAAAAACCTAACACGATAGCACCTTCCTTTAATGTAAATCTGAGCTGTCTTCGATACTACCCGAGTTATGACTTATTTAGTTAGTTAGAGTTAGTTACTTCATGTTAGCTGAGTTACTTTACCTGTACCTCCATGGCAACTCCCTGACCTGCAGTCATTGAGCCAAATGATTTACTAAGTTTAGCAACAACCTCTGCATTTGCTATGATCACAGGTGTGATTGTTGGGTATCCTGCAGCTTCAATTGCCGCAATATCAAATTCGATTAATGGTTGTCCTTGCTTAACAGTATCACCTGTCTTAATCAAAGGCTTAAAGCCCTCACCTTTTAATGAAACGGTATTCACACCGATATGCATCAATACTTCAATTCCTGATTCATGTGAAATAATGACGGAATGATAAGTATCAATTAGATATGCAACTTCACCATCACAAGGTGAAACGAGAACACCTTTATCCGGTTTAATGGCAATACCATCCCCAATAAATCCTTGTGCAAATGCTGGATCCGGTACTTCTTCTAAACCAACGGCGGTTCCGCTTAACGGGGCTGTTAATGTGACGAGCTTCTTCTTTTTGAAAAACATAAAACCACCTCCAAATTTAATTGTTTTAAGCATGCCCTTTTATACACAAAAAAAGCACGAGCTACGGAGAAAGAAAGCAAAAAAATTGCTACCTTGTCTCACTTAGCTCATGCCTAGTAATTAGTCGCACGCTAAATAATATAAACAAATTATAATATAGTGTATCTTGTTACGTCAATGCAAGTTCGCTATTTGTCCTAGTACTTATTTTATTTTCGATTACATTTAGTTGCTGAAAGATACCTTCTTGCATACAGATGTAGCAATAGAAGGGAGACGATTGATGTGCTCAATGACATGACACAAAAGCATACGAAAAAACCACCTAATTTGAGATCCATACGCAGAGCTTGCCGTAGAGAATTGGAGCGGACGATCAAGAAGCTCAAACAATGGATTCCCTCTGACCAAGTTAAGGAAGCCGAAGAGCTCTATTATAAGCAGGTACTGCTAAATCTCACATTCATTGTAGATAACAGCTCTAATCGCAAAATACAAGCAAATTGGTGGGAAGAGCATGTTGCACCTGGGATTGCATCCATCTGGAATGTAGACGTAACTCGCTTAACACGTGCGTTTCGCGATTCATATGGAGGATAAATTTTCCACCCCTTATATTTTATGCATAGAGGGTACAACCTATTAGGAATCACCTCATGGAATAGGAGCCCTTAAGAATGAAATTCTTCGTCATCGGATGCATTACACTCTGCTTAATATGGGGAACATCTGACCCGTCTTATGCAATGAACATACCCAAAGGACGAAACTATTATGAAGCAAATAACGAAATTGTATGGGAAGTTCCTACGAAAAGCAAGGTCATTGCACTTACCTTTGACGACGGTCCTGATACAATTGAAACGAATGAAATTCTCGCGTTGCTTGAACAATATAATGCAAAGTCGACTTTTTTTGTAGTGGGAAATCGTGTAGATAAATACCCTGAGCTTGTCAAAACAGTTCTTACGGCGGGGCATGAAATTGCCAATCATACGTATTATCACACCTATTTTAATAAACAGCGGACCCCGGCCTTTATTGAGCAGGAGCTCTCCAAAACATCTGATGCCATATTCAGAGCTACCGGAATTAGACCTACACTGTTCCGTCCACCAGGCGGCTATTATAATGAGAACATGGTAAACACGATCAGAAATGCGGGTTACCAGATCATTCTGTGGTCTTGGCATCAGGATACAGAGGACTGGAAGGGCCCTGCTGTATCCAAAATAGTCAATAAAGTTCTGAATAACGCTCGGAATGGGGATATTGTTCTCTTTCATGATCATGTTGAAGGCAAGTCAAGCACACCAGCTGCTTTGAAACAAATATTACCCGAGCTAAAACGTAGAGGATTTGAGTTTATTACGGTATCGGAGTTATTAACATACAAGAAAAACAAATAAACGTTTCTTGATTGGGATTCTAGTCAAAAACACTACTCGGGGCGTGTAGCTATTTCATCCATCTGACTAGAATCATACATATGAATACCAGATGTCCTGCTCATCGCTACATTCATCATACTTCGCGCTACAGTTCTCACATGAATAGCTAAGTGTTTATGAATCAATTTGGGAAGTATGACGGAAATAACATTAATGACAGCTTGAGCCACACGTTCACCAAATCTCACTTCTACACGATCACCTAACAAGAAGGAAGGCCGAAATATATGAAGTGAGGAGAGCTTCAAATCCATTAGGCTTTGTTCAACTTCACCTTTGACACGACTATAGAAAACCCTGGATTTGGCGTTCGCTCCAGTTGCTGTGACGATTAGAAATTGATTGGCTCCCTGCTCGCGTGCTAGCTGTCCAAGCTTCAGCGGATATTGATAATCCACTTGATAGAAGGCTTCTTTGGAGCCTGCCTGTTTGATCGTCGTACCTAGTGTACAGAATACATCTGCTTCATGAAAGCAATCTGCATGCTCCTCTAGTTTATTGAAATCAACTATTCGTTGCTCTAGCTTAGGATGCTGTATATCAAGCTTTCTACGGCCTAATGTGATGACTTTCACATATTTATCATTCGTTAGAAGTAGGTCAACAATTTGCTTGCCGACAAGCCCTGTCGCACCTGCAACTACAGCTGTTAGTCCCATAAAGTGCCTCCTTTATCCATCTACATTCTTTATAATCCAAATATTAGCCTAAAGAGCCCTTGCTGTCGATTAACTAAGTGCAAAAGATTACAGCTTTTAAAAGTGTTGCTGACATGAACGCGTTAACCTATGATAATCCAAGAAGACTATTATTTTTGGGAACCCTTCTTATATGGGCTGGAGGCTGTCAATGCGTGGAACTACCTTCTCTAGAAATTCTACTTTTATTAATTGCAACAGGCTTCATTGCAGCTTTTATTGACTCAGTGGTTGGGGGTGGAGGGCTTATTTCCGTGCCTGCATTACTTGCGATTGGGTTACCACCAAATCTCGTACTAGGAACCAATAAGCTAGCAAGCACAATGTCATCTCTAACAAGTACAACTTCTTTCTTATTATCTGGCAAAATTGAGCTGAGTCTAGTCGCCCGATTATTCCCATTACCTTTTATTGGGGCAGCTCTAGGATCACTTTGCGTGAATGCTATTCCTTCTGAATTTCTTAAGCCTCTTGTTGTCGTCCTATTAGTTGCAGTTACGATCTACACGCTAATGAAGAAAAATTGGGGAAATAAGTCAACTTATGAGGGCGTGACGACAAAGAAAATTGTTCTCTTAGTTATTGCATCAACAGGGATTGGATTCTATGACGGATTTTTTGGACCAGGTACAGGTTCTTTTCTTATATTTGTTTTTCTATTGCTAGGTTTCGATTTTGTCGGGGCATCAGGCAATGCAAAGGTACTTAATTTTGCCTCGAACCTTGCGGCATTAGTCATGTTCGCTATGCTTGGCTCAGTCTCTTATAGTTATGGAATACCGATGGGACTCTCTATGATTGTTGGAGCAATTGTGGGATCAAGAGTAGCTATTAAACGTGGAGCGGCTTACGTGAAGCCGCTGTTTATTATGATAACTGTCGTACTAATCGGGAAGCAGATTTGGGATGTTGTGATGAAATAATAAGAGTTAATAGGAGTTAATAGGTTATATGTATCTTCTATGAACGTGGGCGGATGCGATTGGTTGGTATCGCTTCGAGGGGGTTATCCGGCCAATAATGCTTCGGGTAACGACCTTTTAGATCTTTGCGCACTTCAAAATAAGCGTCTCGCCAGAAACTCTCTAAATCCCGGGTAACTTGTACAGGTCTTTGGGCGGGTGATAGCAGATGTATCGTTAGTGGGATCTTCCCTCCACCAAGACAAGGAGTCTTCTCTAGTCCGAACATTTCCTGTAATCTTACTGCAAGTAATGGGGCAGAAACATCGGTATAATCCACAGCAATCCTCGAGCCACTTGGCACAGTGATGTGCGTTGGTGCTAACTCATCTAGTTGTCTTCTTAGGTCCCACGAAAGCATCGACTCTAAAATTGCTACCATGTTCAGGCGTTTAAGATCATTACTACTTCGATAACCATACAAATGTGGAGCAAGCCAATCAACCATTGTTGCAAGCAAAGCATCGTCTGTTACATCTGGCCAAGCCGTTTGGTCAAGTTGGTGCATAAAAAGAAGCCGCTGCCTCAATTGGTTAGATGTCTTTGACCATGGGAGCAATACTACCCCCTCTTCAGATATGCCTTCTAGAAGTGTATGCATAACTAAATCAGGGTCTGGGTCTTTAAGTGATACCTCTTCTAATATAAGTGCACCTAAGCGTATTTGTTTGCGTGCACGTACAGCTTGTGCAGCGTGATCCCACAGGGTGATCGACTGTTCTTCAATCCGTATGTCTGCTTGTTGCTTAAGATCAACTAAATCGACTGGTGCAGCAAGGTATATCCGGCTCTCAGCTCCTTGATCATCTAGCTCTGCCGCAACAAGATAGGGAGCATTAGAGAGTTGCTGTAATTGTGGGATAACAGCACCACGGCCATTAGTGAGCAGGAACCTTCCACTCGTGCGGCGCTGAGCGATACGATCTGGGTAAGCTAAGCTAAGCAGCAGCCCGCAAGCTGCTGCATCATCCGGTGTATCGCCACTCCTTGAAGGGGCGATCCCAAGCGCTCGCTGCAAGTTACCCGCCTCCGCGAAGATGCGCTTCACAGCTGCATCTTCGCGGACGCTGCTCAGTGCAGCGTGATGGTGACGACGAAGCGCCTCGACGCGTAGGCGCAAGTCGACTCCCGCGGCAGCAGCTTCATCGCCGCGCAATAGATCGCGCTCGCTAAGTAGCGCTGCGAGCTCGCACGCAAGTCTACCAAGGCCGAACTCATCGGCCTTGAGCAGCATATGCGCGAGTCTTGGGTGCAAGCCAAGCTCGGACATACGCCGCCCGTGCGGCGTAATCGCTCCGCCGCCATCCAGCGCACCAAGCTCTTGCAGCAGGTTACGAGCTTGCGCGAATGCTGCTTGAGGCGGCGGATCGAGCCACATTAGCTCAGCTGGCTCAGAAACTCCCCAAACTGCTAACTCTAATGCGAGCGGCACAAGGTCTGCCTCTCTAATCTCAGGTGTTGTATGAGGCACGAGCTGCCGATCCTCTTGCTCCGTCCATAGACGGTAACAGATGCCTGATTCCAAGCGCCCTGCCCTACCTCGGCGCTGATCGGCAGAAGCCTTCGATACCGCAATCGTCTCAAGTCGAGTCATTCCTGTCCGAGGCGAGAACCTCGATACACGCATAAGACCACTATCTACTACAATTCTTACACCATTAACCGTTAAGCTTGTCTCAGCGATCGAAGTCGCAAGGACAATTTTGCGTTCACCAGGCTTAGCTGGAGCAATCGCAGCATCCTGCGCTTCTTGTGATAAGCTTCCAAACAGCGGAGCCACACGAACATTAGGCTTCAAGCTTAGTTGATTAAGTAAGGCTTCCACACGTCTAATCTCTGCTACTCCGGGCAGGAATACGAGCAAATCACCTTGTTCCTGAGCAAGTGCATCTTGAACGATACGGACAATCGAAGTCTCGATCCGTCCATTCACAGGATGCTGCAAATATCTCGTCTCCACTGGAAATGTACGGCCCTCGCTTATTACGATGGGTGCATCATGCAGCAATGCAGCAACCGATTTGGCTTCTAATGTCGCGGACATGACAAGTAAGCGTAAATCGTTTCTTAGAACCGCTTGTGATTGTAAACATAGCGCAAGCCCCAAGTCCGCATGAAGACTACGTTCATGGAATTCATCCAGAATAACTAATCCAACATCCTCTAATGAAGGGTCGGCTTGAAGCAAACGAGTTAGTACCCCTTCAGTAATCACTTCAATTCGTGTCATCGGACTCACTTTCGTATCATGCTTGACCCGGTAACCGACCGTCCGTCCTACCTCTTCACCTAAAGATACAGCCATGTACCGAGCAGCAGCCCTTGCCGCTAGACGACGAGGCTCAAGCATAAGTATACGCCGACCTTCCAACCACGGCTCATTCAGGAGGGCAAGTGGAATTCGCGTCGTTTTGCCTGCTCCTGGAGGAGCTACAAGAATCGTATTGACATGTAAACGAAGTGTGGTTCTTAATTCATCTATAATCAAATCAACAGGCAGCTTCTGCAATCTATAACAACTCCAATTTTATTCAATGCTATATACAAACGGGCACCATACATTCGTTATAAATGCTATATGAATTTGGGCTGATGATCAAGTTGCTATGCCTCCATCGAACTGGGTATGGAATAGTCTAGCGTAAAGTCCTTCTTGTTGTAACAGCCCCAAATGTGTTCCTTGTTCAACGATTTGTCCATCTGCAAGTACTAGAATTTGATCAGCAGCCAAAATGGTAGATAAACGATGTGCAATGACTAGTGTTGTTCGTCCGACCATCAAATCTTGAAGAGCAGCTTGTACATAAGATTCAGATTCTGAATCCAGATGTGATGTTGCTTCATCCAAGATAAGTACACGTGGATTCTTAAGAATCGCTCGTGCTATAGCAACACGCTGACGCTCACCACCAGACATGCGGTGACCACGTTCACCGACCATCGTATCGTACCCATCTGGTAAACTTGCAATTAGTTCATGGATATAGGCTTTGCGGCAAGCCTCTTCCAATTGTTCCTGCGTTGCATCTTCCTTAGCGAATATTAGATTATCACGGATTGAAGCATGGAATAGGAATGATTCCTGTGTAACATACGCAACTTGACTACGAAGAGATTGTAGTTTCAACCCTTTCAAATCATAACCATCAATCTCAACAACGCCTTGAGTTGGATCATATAATCTTGCAATCATCCCAATTAAGGTCGATTTACCTGCACCACTAGGGCCCACGAGTGCGACCATCTCCCCAGGCAATGCTTCTAATGAAATATCATGAAGCACGTTAGTGCCTTGCTCATAGGCAAACGACACATTGCGGTATGTGATACGGCCTTCCGCTGGAGGCAGATCGCTGGCATGATTCTTTTCAACTACATCCGCTTTCATATCCACATATTCAAAAATACGTTTAAACACCCCAAGTGATGTTCCAACCTCTACATTGAGATTCAGCAATGTTCCGAAAGGACCATATAGTCTACCTAAATACGCTGTAAATGCTACAATTTCACCGATCGTCATCGTTTTCTGTATAACAGCGTAGCCACCATATAAATAAATCAGTGCGGTACCTAATGGTCCAAGTACCGTCACGAACATGAGAAACCATCTGCCCATCAGACTCAACTTCACTTCTAGATTCATCACACTATCATTAAGTTGACTGAATTCACGTTCCTGACTTTGTTCACGGCCAAAAATTCGGGTTAATAGTGCACCAGACACACCGAATATTTCTCCAAGCTGAGAGGACATCGTCGCCCTAATCTTCTGTGTTTCATTACGTAGTTTCTTGCGAATCCCCGCCACCTTACGAACGGGTAACATGAATAACGGCAAGATAATGACCGAGATAATAGCCAGTCTCCAATCAAGTGCAAACAAAATGCCAATTGTCGTTAATACGATGGTTAGCTGTGTAATTGAAGATACGACCACATTCGTAACAACACTTTGAACTGCCTGTACATCATCAGTTACACGTTGAATCACTTCACCAGAACGCGATGCGGTGAAGAAGCCCATGGACTGACGTTGTAAATTACGAAATAAGCTAATACGGAGATCTCGCATAACAGCTTGAGCTACTTTCGTATTTAAATAATTCTGCCACACGCCAAGTACACCACTAAGCACAGGAAGAAACACCATCAGAAAGGCAAGCCAAGCAAGTAAGCGCATGTCACTCTGCACAATCGCCGTATCAATAATTTCTTTCATAACAAGAGGAGGAAGAAGTCCGATAACAGCACCAAGTAAAGCTAGAAATATAATAAATAACAGTGATCGCTTGTAATCTTTAAACATACGCCAGACTCGTTTAAGAGAAACATCTTTAACTGAAGCAGGAGTCAATTTCTCAGAAGGACCTCTGAAGGCTCCACCCCGCATACCGTAACTCATGTTGCAATCACACCCTCTAAATTAATGCAAGCTATCAATCATTCTATTAATCTTTCATTTCAATAAGTGGCGGAATGACATTAATAATCGCATTCGAAATAGCCTGAGCCATCATCATCACGCGATAAAGTGAGGTCGTTTGTAGAACAGCATAAGCTTTAGGGCCATCAATGCCAACAATAGCCGCTATACTATAATCGCCCACAGGAGGGAGACCTTTACCTAGGGACTTTCCTGGAAGAAGCGGTCCATTTGCTACTTGAAATTGTCCCACTGAAGAGGGAAGACCTAAACAAGCGTCTATCGCAAGCACTTTGTGCCCAGGGCGAATCTCTGTCAAACGTTCTGCTAGATTCGATGAGTCGCATGGCTGCTCAAGTGTACCAATGATATTCGAATAACCCGCTTTCTCAAGCAGCGAACCGACAATTGGACCTATCGCATCTCCTGTAGATCGATCTGTACCAACACATAAGAATGTGAGGGAATCGCTTGTTATACCTTCATTCAGCAAATACGCCGTGAAGTCAGAAAGTCTTTCTGACCTCACTCTTGTCCTAAATATCCCTTGTTCCTTCAACTTTAATCGTTCTGAGTTCATTTAATTCCATCCAGAAGATCTCGCACTTGGCGCACTCTACTACCCTCTACTTCATCTAATCCACCCCGTGGTCCACGTACTGCTGTACCCAAATGGATTTCTTGTACACCTGTTTCACTGATAAATGAGAAAATCGAATCAACACTTATTCCTCCACCAGCGAGTATTGATATATGGGAGTCCTTACGCAATCCTTCAAGTCGTTTAAGCTGATCAATTGCTTGAAGCGCACTAGGCTTGCCTCCTGATGTCAGCACACGCTTAATTTGCGAATAGTTCGTCAATTGTTCATAAGCCCCTTCTTGATCTGCAATTTCATCGAATGCACGGTGGAAGGTTACATCCATATCCTCTGCAGCAGCAAGTAAGCGCTCAAGTGCTGCTGTATCAACCTGCTGCTCCTTCGTCAACACACCTAGTACGATACCTACGCCTTCTCGGACATACTGACGAATAGCTTTAATATCACGAATCATTGTCTGTAAATCAGCTTCGCTATATACAAATGAGCGACTATGCGGTCTCACCATAACTTGTACTGGTATGTTAACACAATGTGCCGTTTGCTCAATTAAACCAATACTTGGCGTCAAGCCACCTTCCATAAACCCAGTGATCAGTTCAATCCGATCTGCCCCACTCTCTGCGGCGATTCTTGCATCATCTACTGTCGTTGCGATAACTTCAAGCAGCATTTATCCAAACTCCTTCTTATGTATATACTTATTCCAATTATTACGAGAGGTTAACTGTTGTCTATTGTAACATCCTGATTAGCAGCTAACCACTCAGATGCCAGTAGCGAGTATACAGCCATATCAACAAAATTCTCATTTACATAATCAATCATTCTTAGCACACCTTCTTGAGTGAAACCAAGTCGATTCGCAATCGCCCTGCTGCGTTCGTTCTTAACATCCACACGTATTTCTATCCGATTCATATGCCAATCCTCAAAAGCAAAATAAATTAAGGTCTGACATGCTTTGGTCATGATTCCCTTGCCCTGAAAATCTTCTCCAAGCCAATACCCTATTGATACATGGCGTGCGATCAAGTTAGGTTGATGAAAACCTACTACTCCACATAATTGACCATTTTTAAAAATACCTGTTGTGAACCCTGCATTATTCGCATGATTATTCAGTGTAAATCGGATGAATTCCTCCGAATCCTGTACGGTTCTTGTACCATCAACCCATGGCATCCATGGTCTTAAATGTTCTCGGTTCGTATCAGTCAAATGAAATAAATCATTCACATGGGAAGGCTGCAATATTTGTAAAGTTAACTGTTCATCAATTATATATTCATACATTCCTAGTCGCCCCTCATTTTATTAAAGTATGACAAAGTATAAGTTATTATATTTTCGACATACCTCCAAAAATGCCTTTAAAGAGCTGTTATCTACCTATTTGCTTAATAGAGCGATTACTACTGAATGTCGACACATTAGGTATTAGATCATACAGCCAACTATCAAGGACTGGTTATCATTATTTTTAACTTACCAGTCTTGTAAATGAAACAATCCCCGTCTTTCCTCAAGATGGGGATTTTACATGTACCGTATTAGAGAATATAGTCCAGGTCGGGATAATAATACTACGCTCTATGTTATGTTCTAACATAAATCCGATCGCTTCACGGCAGCCTATGAAATCGCGGGTTATGAGCAATATGTAATAAATCAAATTGGCCGACATTTCATTTGTAAATGTAAATGTCGGCTTAGGGATTAGTGCATGCGTAAGTCCTACAATTCAAACAAAGTTGCAGACATCGAAAATTTCTTTGTCTCTCCACCTTGAATATACCCCGCTGTTCCATTGCGTACAGCCTCGGATAATCCATGAGTCGGATAGCTCGAAAAGGGCTCTAACCCAATATTATAATGCCTACCAAACCAAGGGTATTCTGTCATACTTCCGAATTCCTGCCAATACCACAAGTACGGCATCGTATTGGCATCCCACTCCACACGAATAGCTGCACCAAGCTGGGCATTTTCTACTTGGTACCATCCCGTTTCTCGAAATCCTTCCAGATAAACAATATCTGACGGGGTGCCTTTTGGCGGAAGAATAGACAGATCTATCCTATTTCCTGATGGTTCCTCCACCCACGGCCATTCATGATGGATACCACGTTTTACTCGTGCGGTCTGTTTCTGGGAATTATCCAGCTCGTCAGCAATAACTTTAATATCCTCGGGCAGTCGGATACTACACCCAGGTTCTAAAAAAGGCTTACCGAAAGCCAAATGCTGTTCCCACATATACCTTAAAGGTACGTCGCTTAAGTTCTGAATTCCCTCCGTAATGACGACTTTCGCCGAATTCGCGTGTAGAGTAATCGTCTTGCTCAGTTTAAAAGGAACTTTCTTTGTTTTAACTGAAAATGTCACGGAGACGATATCCGGCGTATCCATCTCAATCGTGTATGACCAAGGCATATGAGCCACTTCACCATGTTGACCAAATTGAGCACCAAGGTAAGAACTGCTGACACCGCCATTCGGAAATATCTCCTGCCATCCACCCATGTAATAGTCAATATAAGTGGACTGGGAATCAGGGGATGTCGGCAAATACCTATTTGGATTATCTACTCCATTTTCTGTTAGCCACATAAAATCCAAATCACGGCTTTTCAATAAGAACTCAAAAATCTCTGACCCTTTATCTACCAGGATTGAAAGACGTATTCTTTCATTTTCCAAAACTACGGTCCTCATTCCCATATAGGTATACTGATCATGAACGCGACAGCCATAATTTCTTTGCTTACGGTAATAATCCATCTGCATTTTATCCTTTCAAAAAGAATGGGTACAGTGTCATTCCACCATCGACAAAGAGCGTAACTCCGGTGACATAACTAGCTTCCTCAGAAGCTAACCATGCTGCTGCAGATGCAATCTGCTTTGGTTCGCCTACTCGATTCATTGGGATCAGCGAAAGTACGTCTTCATTTTGCTTCGGGTCGGAGAGAATATGTTCGTTCATAGGCGTTGCAATAGCACCGGGTGCGATCGTATTCACACGGATACCGTGAGGCGCATATTCGAGAGCTAGCGTCTCTGTTAGCAACCTTAACCCGCCTTTGCTGGAAGCATAATGAGCATGGAACGGCTTTGGAATTTTTTGATGGACACTCGACACATTAATAATATTCCCTTGAATGTTATTCGCTAGCATGTACTTGATGGCTTCACGACAGCTAACGAAGGCGCCGGTTAAGTTGGTATCCATGACTTTATGCCAATCATCCAGACTTAATTCATGGGATGGACAAGTAGTTTGAATCCCGGCATTATTGACAAGGACGTCTAGACTTCCGAATGTATCTATAGCCATCATAATAAGTCGTTTGATCTCATCCTCTTTGCTTACATCGGCGCGAACAGAAATTGCGTCGCCTCCAGCCTTCTTTACCTCTTCCACCACAATATCGGCCTGTTCAGAATCATGATGATAGTTAACAACGACCTTCATTTTCTCCTGCCCGAATCGAAGCGCAATCCCACGCCCAATCCCTTTCGATGCACCGGTTATAACCGCAACTTTTCCTTTTAAATCCGTAAACATATGATCTCCCCTCCGATCCTCTATTCGTTGTTCACGATTGATAGTGCAGCCTTCATATACCCTAGTGCATACGCCATTCCTGCATGCCAAGGTGCTTTGCACGTCATTTGTGGCGTATGATCAGGAATGAAAACGCCATCAAAATTATTTTTCTTAAAGATACGAAGCGCCTTGACCATATCAATATCTCCCTCGTCAACGAACACTTCCTGATAATTTGGCACTTTGCCGATCACATTGCGAAAGTGCACATAGCCGATTGCATGCTGCTTACTGTACTGGTCGATGGCTTCATAAACGTTACCTTCCGTCATTTCCTGCAAAGTCCCCATGCAGAACTCTAGTGCGTTGCTATGGCTTGGGACGATATCAAGCAGTCTCTGATACAAATGAGGCTGGTTCACTAAACGGCCATATCCACGAATTGTAGGCATCGGTGGATCATCTGGGTGTGCGGCTAATCTTACACCAGCCTCTTCGGCAACGGGAACAAGCTCCTTCAGGAAATAATCAAGTCTCTCCCAGAGCTCAGCCGAGGAAATCGGGGGGATGAAACCTTTGGGTGCGTTAAAATCATATGTCATATTCCAGATTTGCCCGTTTGGAATTGGTGTTTGCTCCGGCCCTTCTTGGAGGTTGAATGTTGCAGTGACGGCTCCCCCACGGGCGACAGCCCGGTTCACATGTCCCCAAACTCCAGCAATGCTGAAATTGTACCCTATGATCGGAATTCCAGCTCTCCCAACGTTGCGAACGATCTGCTTTAAGTGCTCGATCTGTTCCTTTTTCTTAGGGCCATCCATGAGGATATCGTACCAATCCGCAGGACTAAAGTTTTCGATGGCTTCGAATTCTAAACCTTCATCATTCATCGATTTCTTTAAGGCTAGCAGGCTTTCATATGACCATATATCTTCGTTTGGCCTTGCAATTCCCATGTTACGGTCTTTGTCCGTAGATGGCAAACCTTCGACACCATTGTAATAGTCAACCAAATGAGCAACGATATGGGTACATCCGGCTTGTTTGGCAAACTGAAAATTGTCTTTCGTCAATCGATCACGATATAGTCCAAGACCTAGCTTCATGACAACAGCTCCTCTATGTAAAATAAAATAAATAAGTCCTATATTTTTTTATAAAATTCCAAAGGTTTTGAAAGCTTCCGTGCATAGCATGCCGTCCTGTAAGGCCTTCCTTACCAAATTCTCACCTTCAACCTTTTCCAGCGACTTCTTAATCACTTCCTCCTCAATATCCTGAGGAACGAACACAATACCGTCGATATCCGCAAACACGTAATCGCCAGGATGGATCCTTACTCCATCGATTTCGATCGGCTGTTGGTAAAATATAAGATTAACTCTACCCTTCGAATCCGTAGGTACTTGACCTCTTGCAGCTAAAGGAAATTTCATTTCCATGATTTTGGCTGTATCGCGGTTTAAACCATCAACGATTGCGCCTCTGCCTCCGCGTGCTCGACATGCTGTTGCGATCAACTCACCCCAGAAAGCAGCTTCATCAGGCGCCCCTGTAGAAACGACAAATACTTCACCTGGTGAAACTGCGTCGATGGCTTCCATTTGCAGCTTGTAAGGCTCCGCTGGAATCGAAAATACCTTTGTTGCTTGGGCTGTGAAAGAGCGCCCGCTTATTTTCAAATTCGGATCAATTAATCGTAGTCCCGCACCGAAAGTTTGATTCCGGTAACCAAGATCGTCCAAAATATCGCCAATCACGGCTGAATATAATTTCTGCTCCAAGAAATCGAAATCGTAACCTGCAATGGAAGTAGCTTTTGTATTGTTCATGTTTTAATCTCCTTTTTATAAAATATTAAAATCTATAATGTGAAATTTCAGATTTAGTAAAAAATAGAAAGGGAATCATTTATAAGACCCCTCCATTTTCATGCAAGTTAGCAATCATATTGATCTTACTAGTAGTAATGTGGTCTTCTATCTTCTGACTCGCTTCTTGCAAATCGTAACGCTTTAATGCTTGCACAATCGCAATGTGCTCGTCATGACCGGAAAAAGACCTCTCATAGCTTTGAAAGAAGTAGATTCTTGACGCATGCAGAAAACTGTTTATTGACCTATATTGCTCCACCATACGTTGATTGTCCCCAGTCTGAACAATTTCATGATGGAACCTAACATCAAGTTCAAGAAAACTCTCAAATGGGAATGGCTTTACGCCCAATGTCTCTTTAAACTTTTCAAGGATTTCTTCTAGCGTTTTAACAAGTTTTTGTGTTTTCAACTCAGTAAGATGAGATACACACCACTGCTCAATCATTAAGCGGATTTCAGAAACTTCCTCGATGTCCGAAATTTTCAAGCTCGTGACAAATGTCCCCGACCGAGGTTTCACTTCCATTAAACCCTCAAGAACTAAACGGTTAACAGCATCCTTTAAAGGCGTTCGGCTAATGTTCATTTTTTGCGATAAGTCATTCAGATCAAGCCTTTGCCCGCCAATAAATTCACGGTTTAAAATCATTTTTTTGAGCAAATTATATACTTTTTCCGAAAGCTCGGTATGCTCTATTTCATACATGCTCTCTCCTCCCTTCGCTTTTGTAGTTAAGTAATCTGTAAACTGAAATTTCAGATTTTAATTTAATATTACTCCCTTCATAACACAAATTCAAGTATGTTTGCAGAAATTCTTAGATTAAGTTCTTAATTAGGCCAATTAAGAGTGTGTTTAGGTGATATGTATCACCTTTCAAAATCATACAAAACAAGAAAATCGCACCATAGATGCGACCTCTAATTAGAAAATCATTTGTTATTTAGCTATAAACGTTCAAGATCTTCTGCAATAATCTCTCTACGCTCCCGTATATAGTTCCGAATTATCTGCGGTTCCTTAGCAAATATTTGTGTCGACCATTTACGATCTCGATCTTTATATACATAGTAAGCAATTTGGTCATACATCTGGTTGACTTTATCCACAATTCGATCGGCAAGAAATGTATGATCCAGGATATCCTTCAGAATAACTTTATATCTACTGCGAATACTTGCGTATTTAAGCAGGTTTGAGGTTAATCGATTATAGCCCGTTATTCGAACCAAATCACTACTAACTACCTTTCCAAAGCAATTGCGACCCCAAGTACCTTCATAATCCCACGGAATAATTCGAAATACATGACGATTCCTATGTTCATACAACGAATAATTCTGATCAAATCCATCATAATTACCCGTAAATACAGCTCCTGCAAGCCAGTGAAGATAGTTATCAATATCAAGCCTTGAGGTTAAATGATTGTACAAGGATTTGCCTTTTAGTTTGTTTAACTTAGAAATGAACTGTATTAACCTTCGTCGATCTATATCATTACCTATCTCAAGGGCGTACCCTTTAAATAAGGTATCCTTGCGTTTCCCTGTATCCGGATTGATTAAGCTAAAATTTGCCCTGTCATTTACAGCATAAAACAAAGATCGCACTGAAATACGTCGGTGAGCAAAAAATTTAGGATCAACCGATTCAAGCTCCAAATAAACTCCTGCACTTCGTCCATCTAGAATTAAATGACAATGGGCAGTTCTCGAACAAGGAACTCCAATCCAATTGAAAAACTGAAAGGACAAGGCGTTACGAATTAATGAAGGATCATCATACTCTGCATTTAAATGAACTGTAGTAGATCCATCCACTATTTCATAAGATCGCTTCGGATATTCCCGTGTATGTCCACCACGATATCTCACCTTAATAGGTACTCTAACACCTCGTTTAATCAGGAATGCATCCACAAATTGATTACTCCATATATCCTTCTCTAGTAATCTGCGCCCATCGTTTGGAATGATAAGTTGCCGCTCTGTTAACGCCATGCAGCTAACCGCCTTCCATAAGAAGCATAAATAAACTTCACAAATTAAACATTAGCTTCTTGCACATTATGATGATCGCATGTTCCATGCGACGGCTATTGCCCTTCGTTGTGCTGAATAAAAAAACTGTTGAGGTATCCCTCAACAGTTATCCATTTATGACCGTCCGCCAACTATTCTTAATTCTTCATTCTTCGATAGTAATCTTGAATTCCTTGTGGAAACCATAAGAACGCTCTTTTGAGAAATAAGCTGCGCCAGAACTTATCTCCAAGGGCACGTTCCTGATTACGGAGTTTTTCGACCAAACGTAAATTTCTAATTCTCAGTCGATTGCGTTTGAGTTCTACTTCCTGTACACGATCTTCTAATTGCTTGAATTTCCTACGATAATCTTCTAGCTTGGGGTGGTTCTGAATCGTTACATCTTCTAGCATAACTCTCATTTCATTTAATACATTCTTCTCCATACTTAAATCATCGATACCTAGATCACCTGATTCTAGCAGATCTTTAAGTTCCTTTTGCTCCCTAACAGCTAGAATAATGCCAATGATAAGGTAAATAGAAATGACTATATTTATATAAACCATCTGGTTAACCATACGTCCAACTCCCTATAACATATTCCATAACCTTATTGTACTATTTTATTTGATAATTTTGAATATTCTATGACAAATAAAAAACAGCTTTCTACGAATAGAAAACTGTTCTCTTAATGATCTATTTAGCTATCTTACCTTTCCAGCTTAGGAAACCACCTTGGAGATTCACAAGATTGGTATACCCCTTCTTACTAAGAATCCGGCCCGCTTGCCGGCTACGCATACCGCTCTGGCAATAAATAAAGAGCTGCTTATCATGCGAAATATTTGTAATGGATTGATCGAATTTAGAGAGTGGTAAATTAACAGCACCAGCAATATGCCCGCCTTTGAATTCACTTGGCTCACGTACATCAATCAGCATTCGATTAGGCTGACTCTGCAATGCCTCTTGAAATTGTACTGCGTTCATATTACGCATGCCTCTAATAGAGCCAAATCTTGTATAGAGGAAGAAAACTACAACTACCGCAAGTAGAATCCATATGATGGTATTAGAAGACATTCTTGATCACCTACTCTTAATCATCAGTTCAACAGCTGCTTGAACCAGTTTACTAATATCTTCTTCTGAACCTTGTTCTTCGATAATACATTGACTTAGATTCGTAGCAACAATATGTGCAATAGCTTTATCCACCGCATTACGAACCGCAGTTAATTGACTAACAACTTCTTTGCAATTCTTCCCATCATCCATCATTTGCAGAACACCACGTACTTGTCCTTCTACTCGGCGCAGGCGTTTACTAATATTAACGTCATATTCATATTGCTTCATCATTAATCACCTTCCACAATGTTGCCTCTCCATGCATTCATGCCACCTAACATATTAACGACATTGTACCCAGATTGGGCCAAATACTCACAAGCTCTTTCACTTCGTCCGCCACTTCTACAAACGATAATCGTTTCAACAGTTGCGTCAATTTTATCAATATGATCACCAAATTCGCTGAGCGGTACATGCTTGGCTCCTGGAATATGTCCACTTTCCCATTCATCAAGCTCTCTTACATCCACTATATTGAGATTTTCCTTAGACATCCGTTGTAATACTTCATCTGCCATTTGACTTCTAAAACCAGACATTCCAAGTCACTCCTTCGTTATGCTCAATTATTATTTACACTTGTAGTTATTAATTTATCACATACCCATGGGGGTATATTTTTATCTTATGTCTTTTCATTTGAATTGTCAAATAGTAATTATGGTTCCATTGTTATAACATAGCCAAATGAATTAAGAAGGGGTATACTACTACAAGTAAATAAACTACTACGATACATATAAGAATTGGAGTGAATATTATGAGAATAGTTGCGCTAGTTGGAAGTATACGTAAAGATTCATACAACTTAAAAATTGTCAAAACCATGCAAGAACGTTATGCAGATAAATTTGAAATTGAATTTGCTGATCTGGCTGTCTTACCACATTACAATCAAGATGACGAATTAAATCCATCCGAAGCAGTACAAGCCTTTAAGAAGCAAATTGCGAGTTGCGATGCTGTCCTCATTGCTACTCCTGAATATAACTGGTCCATTCCAAGCGTACTCAAGAATGCACTTGACTGGCTCTCACGTGTAGATAAGGTGATGACTGGTAAGCCCGTCTTAATTATTGGTGCTACAATGGGAATGCTCGGAACAATCCGTGCTCAGCTTCATCTGCGCGAAATTCTAGCTAGCCCTGGGTTTTCAGTGAGAATGATGCCTCTTGGAGGAAATGAAGTATTAATTTCAGCTGTTCATAACAAGATTGATTCAGATGGTCGACTTGCAGATGAGCCTACACTTACCTTCCTTGATGGTGTTGTTGACAGGTTCGTGACTTTCGCTAATTAATTCATTACACCTAAAGAAGCCTAATCGTATGATACATACGGTTAGGCTATTTAATTTATAGAGGTATATGATTATTTAAATCCTATATTAATGCCGTCGAGTGAAGCTATATAGATCAACCATAAGTAAATTAACGTGGAAATTACGATCCATACAATGCGCCTGTTAACGGACCACCGCTTATTGATGACAACTAATACGATACCCGCAGGCAAAAATAAAATGATAATTAGCACGATCACCCATGTCTTTTGATACCATTTAAGCTCCATATTTGCTTTCCTTCCCGTTTATCCAGTTCATATTATTTTCCAGTTTTCCCTGTATATAAGATTTAATGCAACCTATACAAAAAAGCGACCTTGAAGATGAACTACTCTCCAAAGTCGCTAATTATATAGTTGGCTTATGATTTGATTTATGCATTTCCCTTCATTTTATCCTCATATGCATTGACTTGTCCTACAGGTATTGCATAATCAGGCATCCATTTAGGCGGACCATATTTCTTTAGGAAACCGAGCTTATTGACATATGTATCAATTGGTCCTTCGTTATATAAAGCCTCTAATAGCTTCCAGCAACCATTCACATCATTGAGCGCTCGATGGGCACCATCCAAAGGAACGTTATATCGATTGCACATTTCAGTTAATGTATAGGGATAAATAGAGCGATCACGGCTAATTGTTAACGTGTCAATAAAGGAATTATTAAATGACCGGCCTGCTAATCTTTTAAGCGTATAATGTAGAAACCCTAGATCAAAGGCTGCGTTATGTGCAACTAGAATATTATCTCCGAGATAACGATTCAATATTTTGAAGGCAGTCACTTCATCCATTCCATAACGTAGATCTTCATCCGTAATCCCCGTAATCTCCGTTATTTTGGGAGCAAGTTTACCGTCATATTGAATTAATGTTCTAAACTCACTCGCTACAACTCCATCAATAACTCGAATCGCTGCTACTTCAATTACTCTATCTTTCTGTGGATCAAGTCCAGTTGTCTCAAAATCAAATACCGTTAAGTTTCTTAGCATATATCAGATGGAACCTCACTTTCCTAACAAGACTTCACGAATACTACTACGCTCCTTATTATACAACAGGATAAGTTAAAACGCTTATTTAGGTTTAATCAATACGTGTACCATAATAAACCATAAACACATAACAGCCCCCTAGAAGATCATCCTTCTAGGGGGCTGTGATTTATGTCCAACTATTTAGTAGCTGGAATCTTAATTTGTTGCCCAATGAAGATCAAATGAGGATTAGCGAGCTTATTGTATTCAGCTAGCTCTCTCCAATCGAGTCCATACACCTTAGCAATTTTGGAAAGAACATCGCCGGCTTTAACAACATAGATTTCTTGTGGACTGGCAGGCTTTGAAGGATCTGTAGTGGTATCTACTGGTGTAGTTGGCTTAGTTGGTTCCACCTTACCCGTGTTTATTGCATACTTAGCAAATCCAGTTTCTTTGTTTGTATCGATATACGTTAGGGCGCTGTTATTAGCTGCATATTGTTTGGCATTAGGTGAAGTTTCAAAAGTTACATTTACTTTGCCATCAATCGGTGCTAACGACCAGTTATTATCAGCAGCTGGATTAATCGTGCCATTCTCACTTATGTAGTCGATAACTACTTGGCGATTCTCATCAGGTGAACTGATGACAATATTCTTATCTACAGCACCTGGGAATTTACCGCCACCACCTGCACGATAATTATTCGTTACCACGATAAATTTATCAGATGTGTTAATTGGCTTGCCATTATACTGTAGATCTTTAATACGATTAGCATCTTTATTCACCAGTTTACCTGCTGTATCGAACTTTGAAGGCTGAGTGACGTCAATTTTATAAGTCACACCATCAATTACATCAAAGTTATACGTTGGGAAGCTGTCATTAATTAAAGGCTGCTCTTCTGTTTTGTTCGGATCAATTTGGTTAAACTGACCTGCAGAACGCTCAAGCCAATCTTTAACCAAATCTCCTGTAATCAACACCGCGTACAATGTATTCGGATAAACATAAAGGTCAGCCATGTTCTTAACTGCTAAATCTCCAGCAGCAATATCCGTATAATAACTTACACCATTACGGCCACCTGCCTTAAATGGAGCACCTGCAGATAATACAGGAACACCATCGAGTTCAGTTCCTTTAATATTCTTCTCTACGTACCACTTCTGAGCGTTAGTGACGAGCTGAATTGATGGATCATCTTGAATGAGTGCAAAATAACTATTAATCGGCGCGGTTGATTTACCTACTGCTCCACGTACATACTCAAGCGCAGCTTCGTGCTCCGACTTCACGGCATCTAAAACTGCTTGATCAGCATCAACAAGTGACTTCTTATTCGCTTTATCGTAAATTGGAATAACGCTTGATTGAGAATCAATCACTTTCCACTTACCGTCAACCTTGTTTAGGCTCAAATCAATGACACCAAGATTATCTCCCCAGAAGCCTGGCTCAACAGCAGGAACGCCATTAATCGTTCCTTTCTTCAGATCCACACCTGCTTTGGCAAGATCTACACCTTGAGGACCAACGAATTTCTCATTCGGGAACACCACATGCGAATGACCGAACAGGATTGCATCAATTCCAGGTACTTTACTTAGTAAATAAGCCGCATTCTCATCACTAGTACCACTCTCGACCTGACCGAAGCCAGAGTGAGGAATCGCAACAATTAAATCTGCGCCTTCCTTCTTCATCTGCGGAATAAATTTATTAGCGGATTCAATAATGCCTTTGGTAGTCACTTTACCTTCTAGACTCGCCTTGTCCCAGTTCAAAATTTGGGGTGGAACAAAACCGATGACACCAATTTTGAGTTTCTGATCTACACCCTTCTCATCTTTAAAGGTACGATCCAGGATAGTATAAGGCTCAAAGTAGTTCTTGTCATTACCCTCATTCGTGTCTTTATCATCGATATAGACGTTCGAGTTCACATAAGGGAAGTTAGAGCCTTTGAGACTGCGCTCCAGAAAATCTAACCCGTAGTTGAATTCATGATTACCAATATTTCCTACATCGTAATTTAATAGATTCATCGCTTTAAAAACAGGATGTGTTTCTCCATCCTTAAGTGGTTTAACCTTTGCCATTACATCACCGAGTGGGTTCCCTTGGATGAGGTCTCCATTGTCAAAGAGCATACTGTTCTTTGCTGTTGCGCGGTATTTTTTAATAAGAGTCGCGGTTTTGGCCAAACCAAACTCATCGGTTAAGTTGTCTTTGTAATAATCGTAATTCACTACATTCACATGAATGTCAGTCGTCTCCATAAGCCGTAATTTGAGATCAGGACCCGTTGTTTCCGCGGCAGCAGCTGTTGCCATTGGAGCAATTAACATTGCAGATGCTACTGACGTGACTAGCATTTTGCGAAAAGAAAATAGTTTCTTCTTCAAATACTTTTCCTCCTAGTAATCAAATCACTACACAACTATATTATCAATATTGGAATAATTATGTCAATTTGGAAATTAGGAAGATAGAGAAGAAACCTTAGCTAAACATTTTGCTAGAACAATATTCTATAATATCACTTCTTCTAACAATTCCGATAAACATATCCGAATCATCTACGACAGGAACAAAGTTCTGAACTTTAGCTAAACTAATAAGGTCATCCATATTCGCATCTATACGTACGGATTGATTAGGCCTTTGTATCGGAACTTCAGATATTAGGAAGCGATGTGCATTCTCAAGCGAAAGCTCTGTATTATTTTTGAAGAACCATAATAAATCACCTTCAGTAATCGTCCCCATATATTTACCGTCTTTACTCAGAATCGGGATGGAGGTGTAGCGATGATGCTCCATTTTCTCTAACGTTTGACGCAGTGTAAATTGTTGAGTTAGATAAGCAACTTCATGTTTAGGTAATAGAAAAAAAGCAATATTCATTAGGCCTTGCTCCTTTGAACATATATATATTAGAAGAATCGATGCTTATTATATCACATCTACCAGTCACACTTCTCGTTTGCGCTCAGTCCAAGAAGAAATGGCTTCGCCTTCCTAATAGAACGGATGCGTTTCTAAAGGTAAATAAGAAAGTATAGGTGTAAAACTTATACTTTCTTATTCACAAAAAAAGAACGCTCCTTATTAAACTGAGAGCGTCTTTATTTTATTGAATCAATTTCATAACTCATTGAAACCATTTAATTGAAACTATTCACTAAATAATCTCGAGCGTGTGAGAAATCGAACTCCTTCTGGACTTTCTAGTGAAAACCCACCACCACGGCCAGGTACGACGTCGATAATAAGCTGCGTATGTTTCCAATATTCATATTGGGCAGCACCCATATAGAATGGCATTGCGCCAATATCACCGAGGTATACGTCCTGACCACCTATCTTAAACTCACCAGCCATGAAGCACATCGGTGCACTTCCATCACAGCACCCGCCAGACTGGTGAAACATTAGGGGACCATACTTAGTCTTAAGTCGCTCGATCAGATCAAGCGTCGCCTCTGTTGCTACTACTTTCGGCTCCGTTATCATTCGCTACCTTAGAAGAACCCAAGCGCATTAGGACTGTAGCTGATAAGCAGGTTTTTGGTTTGCTGGTAATGACCAAGCATCATTTTATGATTTTCCCGTCCGATGCCGGACTGCTTATAACCACCGAAGGCTGCATGTGCTGGATAATCATGATAGCAGTTAACCCATACGCGCCCAGCTTGAATACCTCTTCCCATTCGATAAGCCGTATTCATGTCACGTGTCCATACTCCTGCACCCAACCCATACAGAGTATCATTGGCAATCGCTAGCGCATCATCATAATCATTAAAGCTAGTAACGGATACAACCGGTCCGAAAATTTCTTCTTGGAAAATCCGCATCTTATTATTCCCAGCAAATACGGTTGGGGTTACATAATAGCCTTCAGCTAAATCACCTGCTAATACATTACGCTCACCGCCTGTTAGCAGCTGAGCACCTTCTCGTTTACCTAGATCGATATAGGACATAATTTTCTCGAGTTGGTCCGTTGATACCTGAGCACCAATCATTGTATCGGTATCCAGTGGATTACCTTGCTTCACCTGTCTTGTTCTCTTCACAGCAGCATCCATAAAATCACTATAGAAGCTATGCTGTACTAGTGCACGTGACGGACAAGTACATACCTCTCCTTGATTGAGCGCAAACATTGTAAAGCCTTCAAGTGCCTTATCGGCAAACTGGTCATTCTTAGCAAACACATCATCGAAGAACACGTTTGGCGATTTACCACCAAGCTCCAGTGTCACAGGAATAATATTCTCTGAAGCATATTGCATAATTAATCGTCCTGTTGTCGTCTCGCCAGTGAATGCAATCTTGGATATTCTATTACTTGAGGCAAGGGGCTTACCCGCTTCAAGTCCGAAGCCGTTTACAACATTGACTACACCTGGAGGCAATAAATCGCCGATGAGTTCCATCAAGACCATAATACTAGCAGGAGTCTGCTCTGCCGGCTTAATGACAACGCAGTTACCCGCAGCTAAAGCCGGAGCTAACTTCCAAGTAGACATTAGGATGGGGAAGTTCCAAGGAATAATCTGTCCGACAACACCGAGCGGTTCATGGAAATGATAAGCAACTGTGTTCTCATTCAGTTCAGCAAGCGTTCCTTCCTGCGCCCTTATTACACCGGCAAAATACCGATAATGATCAATCGCTAGTGGTAAGTCCGCAGCAAGCGATTCTCGAATTGGCTTGCCATTGTCCCAAGTTTCCGCAACCGCAAGCATTTCTAAATTAGCTTCCATCCGGTCTGCTATTTTATTCAGAATTTGTGATCGTTCTGCAGGCGAAGTACGCCCCCACGCTCCCTTAGCAGCATGAGCAGCATCTAGTGCCTTCTCAATATCCTCTTCTGTTGACCGAGCGATTTCGCAGAACACTTTGCCATTAACAGGTGATGGGTTAGAGAAATATTCTCCCCTTACTGGTGCTACCCATTCTCCTCCTATGTAGTTATTGTAGCGACTTCGAAAGTTTACTTTACTGCTTACTGAACCTGGCTGTTCATAAATCATGCTACCATCTCCTCAAATAATAGAGTTAGTACCATATATACCTGATTTAAGAAACAATTATGCCAGATGCTTGTTAATAAAATAGATAGATGTGCAGTAAAATTATGGCTCAACACCAAAATCAGTGCTTGAAAAATTGTAAGATGCCGATAGATGACCGCTGCGCGGACGGATTGTCCTTACGATCACTGTTGCCCCCAGATTTCTTGATCGTATACCGCTTATAGCGGTAGAAATCCGGTGGCAAAGGCGAACGCTTCGCTTCTCCAGGACAAATCCGTCCCCTCCTCTACGTTCTGCATATGGTTCTGTCTTTAGCAAGCACAGATTTTGATTCAGAGCCAAAATTATTTACTTAGTTGTTTAAGTACGATTCGTTCGAACCATTTCCATGGTAATAGCGTTTTGCCTAATAAAGATAGAGAAGAACCTTTGCCTAGCATGTACCTTAATCTAGGTGATTTCATCTTGGCTACCTGTACAATCTTCTGCGCGACTTTACGAGGATCATCTGCGGTTTCGGCCGATTGCCGAGAGAATTGTAGAATCGCTTCGAGGCTCTGACGATAAGGAGATTCCTCACTAGCACGTGATGAGATTTGGTCGAATCCTTTGGACCAGATGTCCGTATTATAGGACCCTGGTTCAATTAATACCGTATAAATGCCAAATGGAAGCATCTCTAAACGGAGTGATTCACTGAATCCTTCAACAGCGAATTTAGAAGCCGCATAAGGTGCATAGCCTGGGAATCCGAATCTACCACTTACACTACTAATATTAATGATTCTACCTTCTCTTCTTACACGCATATGCGGTATAACCGCTTGTGTCACCGCAACCAAACCGAAGAAATTGGTCTCTAGCTGTATGGACCAGTCTTCCATCGGTATTTCTTCAATAAATCCACCATAGGCAACTCCAGCATTATTAACAAGCACATCAATATGTTGATGCTTCTCCATAATCTGTGAAACGATATGTAGAATAGCCTGATGATCAGTCACATTGAGCTGCATGACTTCAATCTGTTCGGATAAGCCTAATTGCTGAGCTTGCTGCAATAAGCGATCACTTTGGGCAAGATTACGCATTGTAGCAATCACATGAAATCCACTTTGAGCGAATTCTAGTGCTGTCAATAATCCGAAGCCACTTGATGTTCCAGTTATTAACACAATTCTCTTAGATTCATGTGTATTTGTATCCAATGTAGGCATGCTTGACCTCCTAGTTTTCCATTGCTTATTTGTATGAATTTCTCTTATAAAAGAAGTAGCAAAAACGACCCATTCCGGGTCGTTTTGGCATTATCGATAATCTATTCTTAGTAGCTATTCTTAGTAGCTTGAATTCGATTGTTCACCCTTCACGATCGCAATACTGGAGCTAGCGCCAATCCGAGAAGCGCCTGCTTCAATCATTGCTTGCACATCTTCAAAGCTACGCACACCGCCTGAAGCCTTCACACCGATATTCGGTCCTACTGTTCGACGCATCAATGCGATATCTGTACTCGTAGCACCACCTGTTGAGAACCCAGTTGAAGTCTTAACAAAATCTGCTCCGGCATGAGCAGATATCTTACATGCACGTACCTTCTCTTCATCCGTCAATAAACAGGTTTCAATAATGACCTTGGTTAAAGCTTTGCCTTTAGCCGCTTCAACCACCGCGCGAATATCACGCTCTACAAGCTCGTCATCCTTATCTTTGAGTGCTCCAATGTTAATAACCATATCGACTTCCGTTGCCCCTTTGGCAATTGCATCCGTCGTTTCAAAGGCTTTAGTTTCAGGAGTTGACGCTCCAAGAGGAAACCCAATTACGGTACACACCTTAACTTCAGGTGTATCTTTAAGCACTTCATATGCAGTTGCTACTTGAGCTGGATTCACACAAACCGATGCAAAACGATATTGTTTAGCTTCTTCAGCTAGTTTAATAACTGCCTCTTTACTCGCATCAGCCTTTAGAAGAGTATGATCAATCATTCCTGCTATTTGTTGTTTATTCATGTTAAAGCCCTCCAATTATATTGTTGCTATCCTTCTGCATGAATTTCTGCATGCACCAGTGTCGGATAATCGATTTTACTAGCCGAAATTCGATACGATTCATAAATACGGTTGATCACATCATCGACAGATTCCCTATTGCTATGAATCGTAACAAGGGCATCACCCTTCTTTACTTGATCTCCAATTTTCTTATGCAGCATTAAGCCTACACTTAAATCAATGATCGATTCTTTCGTCGCCCGACCAGCACCTAAGATCATCGCTGCAGTACCAATGCTATCTGCTTCAATCTCGGAGATATAGCCATCCTCTTGGGATTTCACTTCAATCTGATATTTAGCAGCTGGAAGTTTGCTAGGGTCATCCACAATCGATGCGTCCCCGCCCTGTGCTTGAATGAAATCTTTGAATTTCTGTAGCGCGCTTCCACTAGTAATCGCTTCTTCAAGCATATTCCGAGCAGCTTCTACACTATCAGCATGCTTAGCTAGCACGACCATATGACTTCCTAGTGTAAGACATAACTCATGCAGATCTTCAGGACCCTCTCCACGCAGTGTATCGATCGCTTCCTTTACTTCAAGTGCATTACCGATCGCGTAGCCAAGTGGTTGATTCATATCCGAAATAATCGCCATCGTGTTACGTCCAACGTTATTACCGATTTCCACCATCGCTTTAGCTAAATCCTTCGCGCTATCTAGATCCTTCATGAATGCGCCTGCGCCAACCTTCACATCCAGAACGATAGCATCAGATCCAGAAGCGATTTTCTTACTCATAATCGAGCTAGCCATAAGAGGAATCGAATTAACCGTACCCGTTACATCTCGCAAACCATATATTTTCTTATCAGCTGGTGTAAGGTTCCCTGTAGGACCTGTTACAGCAACCTTAACTTCGTTCACCTGTTTAATGAATTGTTCGTTCCCAATCTCCGCTTGAAAGCCTGGAATCGACTCGAATTTATCAACCGTTCCACCCGTATGACCGAGTCCACGACCTGACAGTTTAGCTACTGGTACACCGACAGCTGCGACTAGAGGGGCTAGCACGATCGTTGTCGTATCACCAACACCGCCAGTACTATGCTTATCCACTTTAATTCCTTCAATAGCAGATAGATCGATTGTATCCCCAGAGTTCACCATTGCCATTGTCATATCAGCTGTCTCAGCTGGTGTCATACCTTGGAAGAATACAGACATAAGAAATGATGACATTTGGTAATCCGGAATCGAACCATCCGTATAGCCTTGAATAATAAAATCGATCTCTTGCTTGGTAAGTGCACTACCATCACGTTTGCTCTCAATAAGATCAACCATTCTCATCTTAATCATCTCCTTAATTTATATGAGCTTCATGAGCTTATTTTATAAGAACAAGCCAATTAAAGAAGCAGATAAAACGGAAGCAAGCGTAGAACCGCATAATAGTCTGAGACCAAACTGAGCTACTTCGGCCCCTCGCTTCTCATTCAATGCTTTGACAGCACCTGTAATAATGCCAATTGAACTGAAGTTTGCAAAGCTGACTAAAAATACAGATACAATCGCAATGGTTCTGTCAGATAGATTGCTCGCAATATCTTGAAAGTTAAGCATTGCTACGAATTCATTCGTAACAAGCTTAGTCGCCATAATTCCTCCAGCCTCGACTGCTTCACCCCACGGCACACCCATAATAAATGCAACTGGAGCAAATATGTAGCCAAGAAATGCTTGAAAGGAGATACTGAAGATCATTTCAAAAATAAAGTTGATCATATTCATCAAAGCGATGAAGCCAACTAGCATAGCTCCAACGATGATCGCTACCTTAAAGCCATCCATAATACTTTCACTAATCATTTGGAAGAACGATTCTTTCTCATGCTTGTTGTCTTCATCAATGACGGCCATATCCTCTTCGGATGTGAGCTCATATGGATTAATGATATTTGCGATAATTAATGCAGAGAAAATATTTAATATGATCGCAACAACAACATACCTCGGCTCTAGCATGGTCATGTACGCTCCAACAATCGCAACACTTACCGCGCTCATTGCTGATGTACATAAGGTGTAAAGTCGCTTATTGGATACCACATCCAGCTGCTTTTTGGTTGTCAGGAATACCTCGGATTGACCGAGTAACGCAGCGGAGATCGCCACATAATTCTCAAGCTTCCCCATACCGTTAAGCTTACTAAGTATGATTCCAACATATTTAATGATAAAAGGAAGTACTTTAATAAAGTTTAAAATCCCAATCAGAATCGAAATGAAAATAATCGGAAGTAATACATTTAAGAAGAAGGTACTTCCACCTTCATTCTGTAAATCACCGAACACAAAATTAACGCCACCAATACCAAAGTTCATCAAAGCATCAAATAAATTCGAGATGAACTTAATGATCGTGAGCCCGATTGTCGTATTCATAATAATAAAGCTTAGAACAATTTGGGCGATAAGCATCATAATAATCGGCCGAAATTTGATTCCCTTACGGTTTAAGCTAAGTAGATAACCTACAGCAAACACAAAAATAATACCAACAATTACAAAAATAAAATTCATGTTTCTTCCTCCAGCTTGTGATGTAGTCTTGTTAGTTATGTGGAAAGAATAATAAATGAATGCATGTATGTATGGGTATGGTCATTAAATGATGCTGTAAAATTATGTGTATCAAAAATAATATACCTCTACATTGAACATATGTAAATGTATAATTGAACTTTTGTTTAAATAAGACTTTTTATGGAAAATAGAACTAATTGATACCTAATAATGTTTCCCAAAATTAATTTAATTACCCTAAATTCAGATAGATAGAACCTTCTATGGACGTTTAATTAATAGCGATACACCCTTTTCAGATAAATAACCAAAAATTGTGCCCAGAATGAGTCCCGAGATACTGCCTACGAATTGATATCCTGTCGCAAAATATGTAGAGCTTCCGATAAAAGTACCTGGAATAAACCCAAGCACCTTCCACCTAGATTGCAAGCACATCCCACAAGCACCAATTGCTACCGCTATTCCGAGACCAAGTGTATCTCCAAATAAGATAGCGAATAAAGCTGACATTTGTACCATTAAATATCCCCAAACGACTCCACTTAGATTAGTAGGCAAGGAGTTCATCATCCCCTTCTTACCTCCACCAGCAGAAAAGTAGCTTGACCAAGCAAAAAAACCAGCGTATGTAATCAATCCCAATGACATGCTACCAGATGCCCAAATACCCGATAAAATACCTACACTTACACCAATTGCAATCAAATTCGGCAAGCTGTTACTCCTTTCATAACTCCAAAAGATGTGCTGCCTAGCGTATTGTGCGCTGCTTGCAGACAGCCTATACAATATGGATACAAGCTCACCAAAATTTTGAACAACAAAAAAACCTTTGAAATCAAGCTTCAAAGGCTTTCTACTAACATTTTTATAGACATTCATAAAATAAGATTTCTTCTGGTAAACCAAAATAATCACAATAAATTTGTCTGTACTGCGAATCGGGATAAGCACCTATATGCATATATTTTCGAGTAGTTGCAGGAGCGATTCCTTTTAACCGACTGAATTCTGACGGAGAAAGATTATGTACAGCGAAGAGACCTGTAAGCACTCGGTTAACCTTAGTTCCTAGCAGAACTCCTTTATTAAATTTCTTATCCGTGATCGGTGCAACCCTATCGTACATCTGATCATCGTAGAACAAGACCCATTGCGGCAAACCGAACTTAAAAGAAATAAAGGCTCTATATTCTTCAGTTGGTTTAATTCCTTGATAAATCCATGCAGCTACTGTACGTGTGGATACTTTCATTTCAGTTGCTAATTCGGATAATTTCACATCTTCAACCATCAATACAGACATCAGTACTCGGTTCTGAACGACCCATTTTTTGGGCTTTCGGAATCTAGGCTTGTGTATCCCCTTGCCGACTTTATCTTTATTGATTCTTGCCCAAGCTTTCATATCTAACTTATCTTCAAGTAATACCATGGTGTGATGTTCTTCCTTTACAATGTTGTTTATTATTGCTATGCGCAACTCTATTGTACCAAAAATCTAGGATCTGTAAAAATAACGAGCTCAACAACCAATAACCAAGGATAAATGAACAAGCATAATGATGCATATCCCATATACTATGGAGGAGTTTAGTGAAGAAAGGAGTTGATTGTTAAATGTCTAATTGTCATCCCATTTGCCCTACTGAAACAATTGTAGATCCACCTGTGAGGGTTTTTCGTGATGTGTGTCATCGACAAATCATACGCGTTATTCATCCTATTGAAATCGTTACTAGGCACCACTGTGTACCAGTCTTTCAACATGTACGTGTCGTCAGAGAAGTAGAAGAAGAATCTTGTGAAGTTAACGCTCAGAGTACACCTAGAAACAGCTCTGGAAGAAAGGGTAGAATTGCTCGCGTTAATTCAAAATCAAAAAATAAATCTAAAAAAAGTAAATTAAACAAATAATTAAATAATCTGCTTATCTATTTATACGTAAAGAGAAGAAGCCCTCCAATAACATAGGGTTTCTCGACACTCTAAGGACTAGTTAATTCTAGTCCTTATTTCCTTATTTCGAGTATTCTAATATATTACGATATTCTTGACAAACTCTTAAAAATCGTATAATATTCTAATTATTATTTAATCCAAAGTATTCCAATTTGATTATTGAAAATTAGGAGGGTATACATAATATGAAGGTAACATTGAAGCATTTGAACAAACCCTTAAAATCACTCGTAGTATCCGCATTATTATTATCTGGTGTATCTGTATTATCACAACAGGCTTTCGCAGAAACAACACAGCAGGTTGTTACGAGTGCACCGCAAGCTGTAACTACAAGCGAATCTAAGCAATACTTACTAAACAACTACAAACTTACGCTTTCAGAATCACTAACTAAAGGTGAATTCGTAAATGCTGTGAATCAAATTCTAGCATTGGATGCAGAAGTTAAAGAGAATAAATTAATCGATTTGTCAGAAGACAGCCCTTACTATACAGCAGCTAATGCTTTATTCGCTAGAGGTATACTAACAGAGACGACTCTTAATGGGGATAAAAAACTATCACAACTAGATGCTATTATCATTGCTGTGAATGCTTCTAATTTCAAAGAGCTTGGCTTTACATACCCAGAAGCTAAAATTCGTGCTGCATTAAGCAAAATTAATGTGAGCTACGAGCAGTTTAGTCATCAAGCTGCACAACTACTCGCTGTTGCTGTAGATACAAGCATTATTTCTTCCAAAGACTTCACTAACTTTAAAGCAAATGCTCCTATTTCTTCAGAAGCTGCTTCTACTCTACTTGGCAAAGTCTTAGACTTCCATGGTAAGTACAAGCATTACCTTGGTTTCGTTCAAGATGATAATATTTATACCAAAGTCTATGAATCCTATCGCACACAAGATATTATCTCTGCTGATGATTTAAGAGAGATCTTCGATACAGCATTGAAACAAGAGCTCATCACGGGCTATAACCTTAAGGATAAACGATTCACGCCTAATTTTGATTCCAAGCTGTCGATTACTTATGGTCACTCTGACATTACCCATGCGCTTCAATTGATCGGTTTACTAAGAAGCGAAGGCGTTAATGCTAAGGTACAATTAGAGCCTAAAACATCTGCTTACACTTACTTGAAAGCATGGGGAGAGCCCGTTACAACTGATGATTACCATGTAACTCAGATCGAGAACGGTAACTTTATTGCTTATTCGAAGGAATATGATATTTCATTCGAATTTGAAACTGTTAAGCAGAAAGATGATTTTAATGCGATCATTTCTGCCTACGCTAAGAAAGATGCCGAAGATGAGCAAGGACTTATTGCCTCCTCTTGGTGGCAACCACTCTATTACTCTCAAAATGAGTTAAAAGAGTATAAAGTGATCACGAATAACAAAATTAGCAAAGGAAACTACTATGCACAGTCCTTCTCATTAGAAGAGCTAAGTGATGATGTTGTTGCTGGACTCAAGAAAATTGATCCTAAAGTAACTGTTGAATCCTATAATTTCTGGGTAGATGCTCCTTTCTACAACTACTTGTTAGGTGAATATAAATAAAGAGCATGTATTAAAGTCAAAAAGTCAGCAGCCTGTCGTTCAGGTTGCTGACTTTTCTTTATGCAATCCTTAAGATGCAGCACTTGAGCTATCTGAATAAATTACAATAATTATTAAATGAAAATAAATACATTGCTTAAAATTAAATGATTAATTATAATTATTAAATAATTTACCATTAAACTAATTTGGAGGAATGTACAAATGTTAAGGAAGAAAATCTCACATCTAACTGCTGGATTATTACTCGCTGGTGCTTTAGTTGGATGTAGCTCAGATGCAGCTTCTGATGGTGTCAAGAGCGTCAAAGGTGATCTTGTCGTAAATGGGGATACGCTTCTAAGTCACGTATGTGTTGCCCAAAGCCGCTACCATCCTGGAGACCGCATCGTATTCCGTGCATTAGTAACCGATAGTTCAAACAATGAACTAGTGGATAGTGCTAATGTGAAGCTTGTGTTTGGTAATGGTCAGGAAATGCCAATGGTTCTAGGTAAACACGGAGAAGAAGCTACACAGCTATGGTCTGTTGGCTATGACGTTCCGGCGGATGCACAGACAGGTACACTTGATTATAAGATTGTCGCTGAGAATGGTAAGAAAAAGGCAGAATACAATCCATTTAACGTATCCCTATCCAAAGTGACCATTGTTGCACCAGGTACTCCTATTGGCGGCGATGAAGCTAAGAAAGCACTAGAAGCTGCTACTAAGAAATAACTTTAGCATGAGCTTTCACGGAGTTTCGTCATGCGAACCCATGGCTATTGATTGCTAATACCATTAGGAGGATTCATCATTTATTATGAATAAGATCAAATTACGATATAAGAATTTTGGATTATCGCTGGTCGTAATAACTTCCGTATTATTATCAGGATGTACAGATGAGTTTGCTTCAACAGCCAAGGTAGATTCGACTACCAAGGAAGTTACTAGTGCTGCCGAAGTAAAGCAAGGCACAATGAAACTAGATCAAGTAAATGGAAGAATTGGAAGCAAGGTTAAGATTGAAGCAGAAGGATTAATACCGAATCAACCACTAGACCTAATCTGGTCTGATATGATAGGCTCTTATGACATTGACAAGAACAATTATTCTTATATAGGCACCAAGTACGAGCCTGTAGAAAAGAAGATTGCTTCAGGTCAAGCTGATGCTTCCGGTAAATGGAACGGTGAGTTCGTCGTTCCAGAAGGATTCGGGGATGACCATGATGTTATGATTCAGCAAGACGGTAAGAAGGTAGCTCAAGCTAACTATTTCGTAGAAACCTTCTTCTCCATTTCACCTACATCTGGTCCAATTGGAACAGAAATTACAATCCATGGTGAAGGACTCAGTGCCAAGATGTATGGCAGCTTGTGGCATCTTAATTATGATAATACCTACACAGGCATGATCACTGGGGTATCAACGAATGGTAGAGCAACAGGAAAGATGCGTGCTACTGGCAAGGTTGGCGAGCATACGATGACCATCGAAGGTGGTTCTTCTGGCTTACCGTATTTAAACCGAGCACAATCAGCGATTAATTATATTCATACACAATACTTTACTTTTAACGTAACCGATAGTAATCCTGTAGGCGGCTCAGGTTCACTGACTTATGTAGAAGCTCCACCCAAAGCTGCAAGTGGAGGTATCAAGCTTCCTGATCCTGTGAATAAATCTGGTGTTACGATTACATTAGATAAATCAGAGGGAATTGTTGGCGAACAGATTGTCATGAAAGGTACAGGCCTACCTAAGAATGAGAAGGTTACATTCAATTGGCATACAATGGTCGGTAATCGCGTCACGAAAGCTGGATTTGGAGAGAAGATATTTCCTCTAGGAACGGGCGAGATGACAACGAACGATCAAGGTGAGTTTGTTTATAATTTTGCTGTACCGGATGATTTAGGCGGATTGCCTCACCTGATTGAAATTAAAGCCAAAGAAGAAACTTATGGACAAACTTATCTGAAGATTCTACCTTCTATTGTTGATATCTCACCAAAATCAGGCCCTGCAGGTACACCATTTACAATCACAATCAAAGGCTCTGGTTGGACCGAATACGACAATACGTATAACGTTGTTTATAACAATGCGAATATTGGTTACATTTGTGGATTTAATAGCCAAGGAAATATCAAGCTACCACTCATTGCTACTGGTGATCCAGGCTATCAGCTAATTGATATTTATCCAGGTATATATAAAGGGCAAGAAATTCAACCCAACTTATATTTGAGACCTCAGTTAACTTACTTAGATGATCACCCAGGGACAGCTATTCCTACTCTGCGAACTTATTTTGAAATAACTAAATAATATAAATAATTAGAATTATTTTCTAAATTTAGGAGGATTATATACATGAGAAATTCAATCACAAGAAAATTAAAAACAACCCTACTTATCACTTCACTAGCAGCAGTTGCTATGGGCCTTACAGCTTGCGGTGGTGGAGATACAACTGCTACTTCTAGCGAACCTACACTCGAAGTGAAACTAACAGCAACATCGTTCGAATTTGATCAAAAGGAAATTAGAGTAAAGAAGGGACAGAAAGTGAAGCTGTCCTATGTGAATAATAAAGGTACACATAGCGTCGATATTCCAGAATTCAAAGTATCTGTTGATAAACAAAATACACCTGTCGAGTTTGTAGCAAGCAAAGCAGGTACATTCGAGTACAAATGCGGCATCATGTGTGGCGCTGATCACGGTAAAATGATTGGTAAATTAATTGTAGAATAAGTTTTATAAACAAATGCTAGCACCTCAATCCCAATCTATGGGTTGAGGTGTTTTATTTATGGATCAAATCTTAAATTTCACACTCCTTTTACACTCCGTTAATCATCCGTTTACTTACATCATACATAATCGATGGGTAGGCAAATCAATTTAAGGGGTGCGTTAGAATATGAATAAGAAAATTGCTATAGCAGCTATATTAAGTGGAGCTTTACTGATCAATCCAGCCAATAGTTATGCAGCCAATCAGAGCACTGTAACAGGAAACACAAGTTCGATTCAATTTAATGTGAATGGTGATGTAAAGCAGTCCAAAGACATTCCGGTTAGCATAGATGGACACACGTACATATCTGCAGCATCCATTGGTTCCATGTTCAATCAATATGTGGATTGGAATGAATTCACAAGCACCATCTCATTTACAGGTAAACCACAATTAACAGGCAAATACACATTGCAAGCCCCTGATCTAGAGCCTGGTATTAAAATGGGTATGGGTTCAACTCTCCTACATATCCCAGGTGATCCTGACAATGTCTTCTATTCTTCAACTGATCGTGGTCCTAACGGCGATATGACTGTCGATGGTAAAGATATCAAAACATTCCCAATACCTAAATTCACACCAACTATTTATAAAATCTCGATTGAATCCGGCAAAATTACAATTCTAGAAACTATTCCACTCAAAATAAATGGCATTAACCCTATTACAGGTAATGAATATATCAGTGGACTACCGAATGTGAAGGGCCATGACGATCCTGCTTACGATGTAACTGGCACAAGTACTTTAAATTTTGATCCATACGGTCTTGATCTTGAAGGGCTAGCTTATAATCCTTCCGATGATACGTTCTGGATGTCCGAAGAGTACGGCCCTTCGATTGTTCAAATCAAGCGTGACGGTACAGTAATTCAACGTATTGTTCCTAAAGGTTTAGCAGCAAGCATAGAATCTCCAGCTGTTCCGCTCAAAGAAACATTACCTGCTGTTTATGGTGAGCGTAGATCCAATCGTGGACTTGAAGCCCTTAGCATCACACCTGATGGTAAATGGATGTTCACTGCTATTCAAAGTCCACTTCGTAATCCTGATAAATCCGTTGATAATTCGAGAGTTCTGCGAATTGCCAAAATTAACTTGAGCACTCTTCAAGTTGAAGCTGAGTACGCATATGTCACTGAAAATGTCCAGAATTTCAATAAACTTAAACAATCAGACATCGTCATTTCAGACATCTATGTGGTGAATGAAAACATGTTATTAGTAGACGAACGTGATAAAAATGCAGGTAAAGATGCTCAGCTCAAAAAAATCTATATGATCGACTTAAGTAAATCAACGAACGTTACTGGCAAGTACGACAACGCTAAAGCAGGCCAAACATTAGAACAAATGTCCGTTGCTGATTTAAAAGCAAAGAACATCGTAACTCCAACCAAACGCACTCTTCTAGATGCTGTAGAATTTCAATATCCATATGAGAAAATTGAAGGCATAACATTAGTTGGTGGTAATAAGCTCGTCATCATCAATGATAACGATTTTGGTGTAGCTGGGGGACCTGTTGACGGTAATGGGACAGGACTATGGACATTTGAGCTACCCCAGATATTAAAGTAATTATGTATGACTGGCAGCAAATTCTAGGCAATACCTAGTCAGCTTATGATGGAAAATATACCATTTAATCGGAGCAGGAGTTGCCACTACAGAGGCTGTCCCTACCGCAATTGCACTCTCCTATTATGCTAAAGGAGATCCTGTACGTGTCGCATTATTAGCTGCTAATCTTGGTGGCGATTGCGATACGATTGGGGCCATGGCAGGCGGATTATGCGGTGCTTACAGCGGTATTGAGAGATTCCCTGAATCCTACATCAACTTAATTTACGAAGTAAATAAAGTAAATTTATCGGACATTGCAACGAAACTGCATCAGTATCGACGTTAAGATTTGGGGATGGGATAACCATCCCTTTTCTCATGCAATTTAATTGAAATCGTTTATTTCAACATCAATTCTTCTATCAAGGTTTTGCAAAATACCTAGTTTTCCATCATAATAGACGACATATTGTAAAAAAAGATAGGAGGAGTTGAAGCATGGAATTACTCATCGGGAATCGATATCAACTCACCTATGCGATTCAAACTCTATTAGATGGAGTCTTGTACGCAGGGAAAGAATTATCTTTACAGCGTGATGTTATTATTTATATTTTCAACAAAGAAAAGGATGGAAATACCGAGGATTTGCAGCGTATCATCGGTCAAGTCTCCCATCTTAATAATACAAGCTTTTGTCATGTCCTTAATGCAGGTGTGATCGACGGTCATGTCTATGTTGTTTTCACTGCTTATTCGGGTAAACCGCTCATTCAATCCATCCAGCACCAATCGTTTACCTCTCGGGAAATTCTCTCCAAGATTTATGAGCTTGGTCTGAGTATGCACACAGCAATGGAGGATAATTTATATGGTTACTCCGTCACCGGTGAGAATCTCTGGTTAACTAACGATAACCAACTTAAAATTATCAATTACTGGACGCAAGCTGAAACTGAGCAAACAAGTTCTATGGGACTATGCCTATTAATGTATCAATTACATTCGCAGTCCTGTGTGATTCCCAAAACACTAGAGTCAGTACAGTACCAATTGTTACGCTCATTTGAAGATTTAACGGCGAAGCAACAAGAGGCATTAGCTGCTCTCATTCGGCGCGTATTTAGAGGGGATAATTCTTTATTAACGTTTATCTTGGGCTTACGTGATATATTAGAGGTTCCTGATTCTATTAAACCACTGGTAACACCAATTACCCGTGAACAAGTAACTAGACATGAGCAGGTATTCCCGAGGAACGAACAAGTTACTAGGCATGAACAGGTACCCACGAGGAATGAACAGGTAACTAAGCATGAACAAGTACCCAAGAGATACGAACAAGCTACTAGAGCTAATGAACAATCAACAAGGCAGCGTGAGCCACAGTCCAAGTATGACGCATACAAGAATAAGAATCTCGCAGAAGATGTGCAGTATGATGGGTATGACGAGGATGATTCCTATGAGGAAACGTCCAACCGTTCTTGGGGCAATAAATTGAAGTTGATTGCAGGTATCATGATAGCTGGTATCGTCTTCATTGGCATTCTATTTCTTACATTTACTTTGCTCACCTCATCCAATCCTAACAAGAATGAGAATCTAGTAACCAAAGTGGAATCGACTTCTAATCCGTCTTCCAACGACAAGTCTACACCAGTACCGACAGAGCCGAATGCTACAGAAACATCAAAACCGACAACGAAGCCAACAACCGAGCCATCAGATGGTACACAATCTGAAGAGGTACCGAAGGATGATTCGGTAGGTGATACTGCAGAGTCCGATCAAGAGATTATAGCCACTCCGAACTTAATTGGATTAACGGAGAAGGAAGCAAAACGTATAGCATTAGAGAACAAACTGCATTTTAACTTTACTAAAGAAAATAGTGATCAGCCAAGTGGAACTATTATTAATCAAGAACCTGCAGCCGGAACCCCTATAGCTAAAGGTGGTACTGTGAATTTCACGATCAGTCGAAATAAGGAATAGAAAGACACGCCCATGTCGTAAGTCATGGGCGTGTTTTATAATTTTTCAAATACATATAGCTTGCCGTTAACAGGAGTTCCATTTAACTTGGGTCCACTGAACCCTCTCTTGATAAGCTCTTTCCTTAAATAAAGCATTAATCCGCCATGACTTACAATGAGAACATCTTCTCCTGTGTAAGATAACATTTCATCTACAATTCCCTTAATCCTCGCTTCAACATCACTTTTTCTTTCAAGTTGAGACTTATGATTAAAGAACCAAGCTACCCTTACAAGCAAGATCCAAACGATAAAGGGCAGCTTCATCTTCTGCTTAGAAATAGGATATACACGAATTTCTCTCAATTGATCTGTAATCGAAATCTTTCCTGAATAAATGAGCTGAGCCGTCTTGGAAGCTCGATGTAGATTACTTGATAGACATCTATTCCAATTAATTCCTTCTAAGTTAGACTCACCAACTTCAATATCGGATTTATCATATTCATCTGCCCACTGCATGAATTCATGACCCGTTATGAATCGCTTCTCTGGGAATCCTCTTTTGACCTTAAAATGTCGAACTAAGCCGATCTTCATTCCTGATCTACTCTCCTAACTCTCTCAGCGAGCAAACATTTCGGATAGCTTACTATGTGCGTTGGTATATGCGGTCAGTTCATCAGCATCTTCTGGTTTGACCATCTTGATCTCAAGAGCATTTAACAACACAGGAATAGCTTCTGCTATCACAGCTTGCTGTGTATACTGATCCGTTACTGACACATATACACGGTCTTTATATGCAGTTTCTGCGGACCCTACACTTAATTCCCATTCTCCACTTGCCCCAAGCACAGCGAACATGACATACACATTCTCACGATCAGAATCTATTCGTATTTCTTCTACGCTTAATACACCTTGACTGATTTTTAAAGTTACTTTCTCCAACTGATTCCACTCCAGTAATTATTAGATAAGAATTCTATTTCATTTGCCAAAAAAACGTTACATCTATCATAACATAATTATTATCACTTTAAATAATTTGTCCAGCACTGCCATTTTTAGAAAAATAACCATCCGCACAATCCTATCACCTTATTAGGACATAGAGTATGTTGAGGTGAATCTAATGAGTAATAAAAATTATCGAAGTAGTCGTATTGTGGGAAAATTACTAGCACATCATTATTTATCGTCAAATAATAGTATTAAACCCATGCTTCCACATACCACTTCTTTCAATAAAATCAACCTACAACGAATGGCAGCACGCTATCCCATGCTATACATTAAGCCTAATGTTGGCTCACAAGGAATCGGTATCTTTAGAGTAAAAAAGAGTTCAACTGGCTACATGCTTCAAACAACTAAACAGCAAGTTAAATCCTTCTCAAATTTTGATCAACTGTATCGTTACCTGATGCACTTCTCTCGGAGAAAGCTCATTATCCAGCAAGGAATTTCATTAGATAAAGTAAATGGGCGCACTTATGACTTACGTACGATGATTCAGCGTAAGCCTTCAGGAGATTGGACCGTAACAGGAACCTTTGCCAAAGTAGGCAGAGCTAATATGATCGTCAACAACTATTACCAAGGTGGTAAAATTGTGCTTATGAATAATCTCTTCAATCATCTGGGGTTATCCACTACTACTAGAATTTCCCGATTACAACATGTCAATCGAGTAGCTTATAAAGTAGCTCAATTCCTAAGCTCAAAAAAATCAGACATGTATGAACTCGGGATTGATTTCGCGTACGATGAGCGTGGTCATCTCTGGATCCTCGAAGTCAACTCGCGCCATCCCCAGTTCTATCCACTCAAAACAATAGCACCCGACATGTATGCTCGGATGCTTGAATATGCGCATAGTATTGGTAGATTTAAATAAGCAACAGTCTGTAGTAGACTGTTGCTTATTCATACTGCTATTATTGTTGATTCGCTTTACTTGCACAATACTTTGCATAATCCACTAAATACTCAACCTGTTCAAAAGCCTTAGCAGCAATTCCATAGCGATTGTTCGTAGCAGCATAGCTCAGAATAAGATAAGGATCAATTTGTGCAATTCGTTTATAAGTCTCAATTTGCTGCTGCTCATTAGAATATCGATCAGCGATAATCAAATCATAGATATCTTTACTTTTTGCACTCAAAGTAGTCGCCTTATCAACTTGCGTCTGCGCTTGTTGTAAATACCCTGCATCATCCAGTATTTCACTTAGATCAACAAGTGCTGTTGCATAATTCAAATATGAAGCTGGGTCGTTAGGTGATTGCTGAATAATTCCTTCGTATTTTGATGCGACCTTAGCAATGTTTACTTCATTGGCAGTAATCAATTTAGCTTTGGCCGCTGCTTCCTCATTTATTACACCTGCAAGCTCCTTTGGAGCGGCACCGAAAATATATACATCAACCAGGGGTTTATATAAACCTTTTTCTTTGGTTTTCCCTTTATAATAATGTATTCCACCAATATAACTATCTCGAACAATATGATCCTTATTAGGGTTCTCAATCTTTAGGTTATTGAAATTTGGTACAAATGCCTCATGGCTTGGGTCTGCAGTTTCACTATATGTTGCACCAAAGACATAGAACGGATCACGTTGATCAATACTGCCTGTGATTTCGAATGCAGGAAACTTTTGTTGTGCTTTCTTTAATCGTTCACTTGCTGCCATGTATTTATCGTAAACAGCATAATCATTACCAAGCAAACTCTTGATTGTAAGTCCACTAGGTATACTTGTTGGATAGGCTACGTTCTCTTCGTTAGCACCAATACTATTAGCAAGGAAACTAACAGGGACAAAGGTATTATCGCCAACAATTTGTGGTGGAGCATCAAGCATCTCGACTTTTCCATTAACCTTCGCTTCCTTGCTTCCGACCTTCATGATCACAGTCGTCTGACCCTTCACACCCGTTATTGTATTAGTAGCACTATCCCATTTCAGCTCCATGCCAAGACTTTGCATTATTGCTCTAACAGGTGCAAGTGTTTTCCCATTCACCATGATTGGCTCGGCAGGTAAATCTACTACTTTGCCATTCACCTCTATTACATTACCAGCAACATAGACAGACGTATAAGGTTGTCCCTTATCGTTTAGAGGTAAGAAAGGATTACCTTTCTTATCAATATACGTTCTTACTCCTGCATTCTGAACCACGGCAATATTCCCATCAAACGGTTCAGCCCACTCATGAGCTGGTTTAATGACAATAGTTCCTGTTTTATCTATATAGCCCCACTTACCATCTTTTTTAACAGAAGCTAGTCCTTCTTTAAAGGTATATCCTTCATCGAATTGAGGCTGAATAATCGTCTTTCCCGTCTTATCGATAAATCCAATTTTGCCATTTAACTTGATTTGAGCTAAACCTTCAGAGAAATTATAGACCTCATCATACTTAGCATCAATTACCTTGTTCGCACTACGGTCGATAAATCCCCATTTGCCATTGATTTTAACAGCAGCAAGCGCTTCTGAGAAATCAAGTGCATCTTGATATTGCGGCTCAATGATCCATTCACCACTGGAGTCTATGAATCCATAGCTTCCATTCTCCTCGGCCCTTGCTATTCCTTCCGAAAAGAATCCAATATCGTCCAAAATAGGTGGTACAACAATAATTCCTCTCTTATCTATAAGTGAATGACTTTGATCCATGTGAAAGGTAACGACTGCAACTCCACTCGTAAAACTTGTCGCATACTCAATTGGTAATTCAGGCTCAATAACTACCTTGCCACTCTTATTGATATAACCCATGTGATCACCGAGATCTACAGGAGCTAGTCCATCCGAAAATCCAAATGCTATATTGAATTGAGGCTCAATCACTATTTTACCTTCTTGATTGATATAACCCATTTTATCCTTGATTTGCACTGGGGCAAGACCTTCTGAGAACTCATGTGCCACATAAAATTGTGGTTTAATCACTACTTTACCTTGCGCATTCATGTAGCCATACTTATTGCCAAAACTAACAGGATAAAGTTTAGACTCTTTATTCTGTTCTACTGTTTTCTCATAGCCTGGTGGTATAAGATTCACTTCGATATTCCCACCGCTACCTGAATATTTAGCAGAATATCCTATTTTGTCAAAAAAATCGAGTGGTACAAAGGGTACTTCCATCGCATCGGTTGCACCTTCGATATTCGTAAGAGGGGAAGTAATATCGAATGTCGTCACATTAAATGGTTCAACGCTTAGATTTACAGTACCTATTTTTTTATTAGACTTATCTTTAATCGTTCCTGTTTTCATACCTAAAGAAAATTCATACAGTTTGTTATCATCCCATTGATTAGTCACTAGGATTGCTGCAGTTTCTCCTTTATAAAGAGCATCTGTCTTTAATGAACTATCTGGTTTGTAGAAAATTGCTTTAACTAGAGGGACCATCATCTGATTATTCGAACGAACAACAAGGGTGTTCAATTTCTCAGACCTGATATCTCCTTTAGGTCCTAAGTAATTAATCGTAATATGTCCCTGTTCATAGCCTTGAATCTGATTTTTCTGTGCTGCAAACATTTGAGAGGGATAGAGCAAAACTAACAGGAGAACTGCTAATATGGTAACACTCGATTTTCTAATCAAATTGTTAAACCCCCATAATTTATAATTCAATCTTCTTAATTTTACCATAATTTATAGTAGATAATATATAAGACTCTATTTCGTTAAGAATATATTAAAAAAAGCAAAACCATTATCGGTTCTGCTTTCGTTTGAAAATGTGGATAAACCATCGTTTCTATTTTGCACAGGAAGTTTAATAAATAGAGTAAGATTTAAATTCTATATTGCTTAGTCTCCTACATGATCGTTAATTATCTCGCTTATCACGAACGGGTCTAACAACCCAATTCTCACGATTCATCCGCCCGACACGATTAATGGGGCTATCTAAATTTTCATTCTTAATTTCATTATTGGTTTCACTTTGGTCTTTGTTTAAACTAGCTGAATCAGCTTGTTTCTTAGGGGATGTTAAACCTCCACCATTATGTTTCCCTCTGTTCCATACGCTTTTTTTACTCAAATGATCACTCCGTCTTTTCTTATATTCAAACCTGCAGCACACTGCTGTTTTACTTCATTATATCTCTTTATACTCAGGGACAAAAGAAACGACCGTATTTTCTGGATTTTCTCCAGAAAAAGCGATCGTTTTATGTAACCCATATGTATATATGGATTAGTCCACTGGACGCTTACCTGCATCCATTCCACTTTCAGACACAGTCATAACAGCCTTCACTGTTAGATCTGAATGCACATGAATTTGGCAAGAAAGCCTTATGTTCGCTTCTGTTATTCCTTTAGCCTCACGAACAGTTGCTTCCGCTTCACCCATAGGACCTGCATCACCTTCCAGAATTTCCACACGACAAGTTGTACATCTAGCATTCCCACCACAACGATGCAAGATATCTGTCCCATGATCCTCAAGGGCAAGAACAAGTTTGGTACCTTCATCAACTTGGAATGAGCCTTTTCCTTCAACTTGAATAGTTGGCATGATATTCCTCCTTCTTATTTCCTTCATTTCATCATTGTTTATGTGCAAAGTCAACTAGTTAGTTTACTTCTTACGATCAGCTGGGTATACAAGACCAATCTGTCTTCTTGCCTCATCCATGATTTCCATTGTAGTCATAGAATTCGCATGAGAATTCGCGGATGATTCTATTTTGCCACTGTCCAGTAAGTTAATGAATGCCTGGATCTCGTGATACATCCCATTCGGATTTTGTGGTTGCGTAATATCTTCTATGGTTCCATCTTTATAGCGAATCTCGATTTTATCCATATGACTGATTTTATCGATGATGATGCTTCCGTTCTCCCCTTGAATTTCAGACGGAAGATAGGAATTAGCGATTTTGGAATGCATGATTACCCCATCCATATCCTTATACTTGAGAAGCAGAGAACCTTCGCCATCAATGCCTGACTCTAACATAATACCGGTTGCTTGTACCTGATCAGGTCTACCGAACAGAACCACCATGGGATAAATACCATACACACCAATGTCCATTAATGACCCATTAGAGAATATCGGATTAAAAGCATTCAATATAGTGCCTTCTTTATAGGTATCATAACGGGATGAATATTGACAGAAGCTTGCAAAATAACGACGAACCGTTCCAATTTTATGTAAATTATCTTGTATCGTCTGGAAGTTAGGAAGCTTCGTAGATTTAAGTGCCTCCATAAGTAGGACTTGATTGTTTCTAGCTGCATCGATCATCGCTGTAAGCTCTCTAACGTTAGAGGCAATCGGCTTCTCGCATAGCACATGCTTCCCATGATTCATACAGAGAATCGCATGTTCAGCATGATACGAATTAGGACTAGCAATATACACAGCATCGAGCTGATCACTCTTAGCCATACTCTGCAGATCCATAAAGAGGTTAGGAATATCATGCTTAGCTTGAAATTCCTTGCCGCGTTCTTCCGTCCTAGAGTATACAGCTGTCAAAGCAAACCCATCTATTTCACGAGCAGCCTTAATGAATTCGTCTGTAATTCGGTTCGTTCCAATAACGCCAAATCGTATCATAGTTAACCTCCATCAGTCATTTTATAAACCTATTGTAACATGAATCAATTTCATAATACCTTTAGCTGCTTTAATCAAGGCTATATATAGATCAAAACGGTTTAATTAAGAACTCAAAAGCCGAATCCTCTTAAGCAAGAGAATCCGGCAACGGCATGTAGAATATTCTCATAATCAAACAAATTTACTGATTAACAGCTTGCTGCGGCGACGTCGTATTTACGGACTTGCCGCTGTTCTTCACCATTAACAAACACCCAAGTGCAAGCAGCATGCCAAACGATGCGCAATAGAATAAGGAAGCATAACCAAAGATATCAACCATTAGTCCAATTAGAGGCGGTGAACTAATCGCTGCTAGCGAAGACACCAGATAATAAAGTCCCGTCCTTGTTCCAATACTCTGTTCTCTTCCTGTCGAGATGACAAACGGATAGGAGTTAATGTTAATACAAGCCCAGAAACCGCCACCAATAATAAGAAGAATTCTAAGCATCAGCAATGATTCAACAAAAGGAATTGAAGCGAATACAAGGAATAAACCGCTTACTCCAATAAGAATCATCTTCTTCTTACCATACTTACTTCCGAGCCATCCACTTGGAATAGCGAATAGAAGGAAAGCTAGTGAATAGAATGTAAGCGAAAAAGAAGCAACGCTTTCTTCAAGTCCAAGCTGATGCTTACCATAGAGTGTAAAGAGTGCTTCTACCCCTTGATAGGCCACGAACCAGAAGAACACAGCTGCAAGCAGGAATACCGTTGTTCGATCTAACTCCCCACGAAGACGAATCTTGTTCTTCTCCGAAACGGTGTACGTGATCGTGTCACGTCTTTCTTTAATATTCTTATACAGGATTAACATACAAAGCAAAGTAATCACAGACGCGAGCAAGAACGGGAAGGATTGATTCGATTTGTATAGAATTGAACCTACTCCGAAGGCAAGAATTGAACCTAAACCACCCATTAAATTGATTATTCCGTTAGCTTTGGTCCTACGTGAATCAGGTGTAATATCGGGCATTAATGCAATCGTCGGTGAACGATAGATGCTCATGCTGAGATTCATCAATACCATAAATAAGATTAAGGTAATTAGCCCTGTATGAAAAGGAATTAGTGCGATAAACACGGCAGCAATCGGCATACCAATTAATAAATATGGCATACGTCTACCGTACTTGGTATCTGTTCGATCACTTCGATTGCCAATCCACGGCTGCAGGAATAGAGCAAAATAATTATCAATGGTCATCATAAACCCGATCATCGCTGTACTTTTAATGAAAGGCTCTAGAAAGAAAGGAATAAACGCGTTATATAAAGCCCATGTGATGCTTATGCTAAAAAAACCGAATCCGAGCAACCATGTCTTTTTAATAGAAATCACACTCCCTTAACAGGTATGAGCAAATTCGCAAGGCGATCTGGATGATCCGTAATGATGCCAGCTACACCTGCTGCAATCAACTGCTTCATTTCTTGCGGCTCGTTCACGGTGAACGGATTATAAATTTTGCCATGATTAGCTGCCTCAGCTACGAATTCCGGTTGAACTGCGTATTTGTACGCATGTAATGCAGTGGCTCCAACTTGGTCTGCATATTTCCACGGCTCATATAAGCCTTCCATGTATAAAATGCCTGTTTGGATCTCTGGTGCTAAACGATTACACTGAACTAAAGAATAGTGATTAAAGCTAGAAATAATTATGCGTTCCACCATGTCGTATTCTCTAATCATTGCGATAACTTTCTCTTCAATGCCAGGATATTGAATGACGCCGTTCTTAAGTTCAAGGTTAAGGATGGTATCCTTCTGCTTAACAAGCTCGAACAATTCTTCCAGTGTAGGAATGGTCTGACCTGCAAAGTCTGGATGAAACCAAGAGCCTGCATCTAAACTCCTCAGTGTATCTAAATCGAAATCTTTGACTAAACCCTGTGAACCTGTTGTCCGCATAAGCAGCTCATCATGAATAAGTACAAGCTGACCATCTTTAGAAACTTGAACATCCGTTTCGATTCCTGTAGCGCCGAGTTCAAGCCCTCTAGAGAAGGCAACCATCGTATTTTCCGGGCAATAACCAGAAGCACCTCTATGTGCATAATTAATAATCGTCTTCAAAATCTCACGCCTTTCTTCTTTAAATATGAGATAATTGTAGCACAATAGTGTTACACCTGAGTTAACTATTTGCAAAATTATTGCTATATTTACAAGGTCAATGATATCATCATATTCATTAATGTGAAGGAGCTTCCGATGGATACAACTATAGATAATGAGTCATATGAAATGATAGAAATATGCCTCCTCGCTGGTAAAGTCATGCTACAGAGCGGAGCAGAAACTTATCGGGTTGAAGATACGATGACACGTATTGCAGCCTCACTTGGCTTACCATATTCACATAGCTATGTAACACCAACCGTGATCATGTTCACCACCGATGCCAAAGATTCTGCCAAGCTAATCAGGATTACGGATCGTACAACTGATTTAGAGAAGATCGCTACCGTCAACAGTATCTCACGAGATTTAACGAGCGGAAAAATAAATATTTCAGAGGCGTTTCAGCTGTTAAAGGAATTGGAGACTGCTAAGCACACCTATCCCATATGGCTCCAAATTGCGGCAGCTGCGTTATCAAGTGGTTGCTTTACGATTATGTTCAAAGGCGGTTGGATTGATTTTCTTCCGGCCATGATTTGCGGGGGCTTAGGCTTCTCAGCTTTCCTGTATTTTCATCGATGGGTGGGAATCAAGCTATTTGCTGAATTATCTGCATCATTCATAATTGGAATATTGGCATTTATCTTTATCTTCGTAGGATTAGGTAATGATGCTGACAAAATTATTATAGGTTCCGTTATGCCACTCGTACCTGGACTTCTAATTACTAACGCAGTTAGAGACCTAATGGCAGGGCACCTTGTTTCAGGCCTGTCCAAAGGAGCAGAAGCATTCCTTACCGCGTTTGCCATTGGAACCGGTATTGCCCTTGTTTTTACCATTTTATGATATATGAAAGAGGTCAACTTATGATTATCGAGCAGCTCGTGACAAGCTTCATTGCTTCTGCAGCCTTCGGCATTCTATTCGGTGCCCCTAGACGATCACTACTGCTATGCGGATTCGTTGGCATGATCGGTTGGATTGTCTATGTACTACTTGAAATGACCAGCTCCACTACAGTGCTATCCACACTTACGGCCACCTTCGTCATTGGTCTGATTTCTCTGGTTGCTGCCAAAATATATAAGACACCCGTTATTATATTTAGCGTTGCAGGTATCATTCCACTTGTGCCCGGTGGGATGGCTTATAATGCCATGCGTAAATTCGTCGAGAACGACTATAACATCGCTCTACAATTAGCCGCACAAGCTTTCTTGATCTCAGGCTCAATTGCAATGGGCTTGGTGCTCTCTGAGGTGCTCAATCAGTTAGTTCGTAAGGTTGTGAAATAACTTCTAGTTTATTGGCATAAAAATGGAAAAGCTGCTGCCATGTCCGATCACAGAGGATACCTTCATATATCCTCCTTGCTGAGTCACAATTTTGCGTACGAGATAGAGTCCGATGCCAACACCCTCTGTCTGCTTCGCATTCTCACCGCGATAAAATCTTTGGAAAATAGAGTTAATCTCCTGCTCTGTTATTCCCGCTCCATTATCCTTCACATTGATACGTGCGAACGTTTCATATTTCTGTATCGTGATGTCGATCGTTCCATGTGCCTGCGTATATTTCACCGCATTATCAAGTAAATTAACAATCGCTTCGCCTGTCCACCTAACATCATGCTTCATTACAATCGTCTGATCAGAGTGAAACCTAAGCTCGATCTGTTTATCATTTGCCTTTGGAAATATCTGCTTAATTGCAGTAAGCACTGTGTTGTCTATCGGCTGACTCTCCATATTCAGCTTGATGATTCCTGTTTCGAGCCGTGACATTTTAATCAGACTATCCATAAGCCAGTTCAAACGGATCAGCTCAGTTTGCACAATCTGTGTAAATTCAGTCCGCTTGTCGTCAGGCAATTTGGAATCAAGCAGCATGTTATAGTACATATTCAAATTTGTAAGTGGTGTTTTGAGCTGATGGGAAATATCCGATATCAATGATTTAACAGCCTCGCTGTCTTCTTGATGCCTCTGATTCTGAGCCTGAAGCGTACGCGACAATTTAATAATCTGCGTCTGCAGCTTAGATAGCATCGTATCCTCTAATGTGGAGAAAACCACATGATCTTGCATATTCATGAGGGATTGAATCGTTTCAGACAATTTATTCAATATCATGCTCATTTGCTTGCGAATAGCCAGTGTATAGCCAATGAATAGTGCTGCAAGCATTACGATAAATAAAATACTAACAAATAATATCGGATAATTGGCATTTGTTACGACGAGGGATGTGATAAAGCCTACGCTCATCAGCACAAATCCAATTAGTGCAGTGATCATTATTTTAGAAAAAGTCATTTTCATTCGTTCAATCACCCCAAGTGTAGCCAATTCCAAAAACCGTTTTGATAATGACAGGGTTCTTAGGATCGTCCTCAAGCTTATTTCTGAGTCTTTTGACATTCACACTCAGTGTATTCTCATCGACAAAATTTCCATCCACATCCCAAAGCTTCTCGAGGATCATTTGCCTGGTTAACACTTGTCCACTATTCTGTACAAGAATAGCCATAAGCTTATATTCGTTAGCTGTTAGCTTAACTTCTTGACCATTTTTATAAACTTGCATTTTATCATAATTAATCGTTAGATTAGCATAAGTATAAAGATTGTCGCTCTCATTCGTACTGCTTCTTCTTAAAATCGCTTTGATGCGCTGGAACAGGACCAGCATACTAAACGGCTTCGCTATGTAATCATCTGCACCTATACGGAACCCTCTTACCATGTCCTGCTCAGTATCATTAGCGGTTAAGAAAAGGATCGGCACTTGAGAGGATTCGCGAATTTCTTCACATAGTACAGTGCCGCTTTGATCTGGTAAATTAATATCCAGGATGATAAGATCAATCTTGTTATTGGTAAAGGCAGACCAGCCCTCGTGATAGGAATAGGCCGATATCGTGTTGTAGTCTTTCTGCTGAAGCATGAATGAAAGTCCTTCGTTAATAAGCCGATCATCTTCAACAATTAGGATGGTGTTCATTCTATTCCCCCTTATCCACACTATTATTATACATGCAGAAGAGGCATATCTGAATATGCCCCTCCTTAATTAATCCGATTCTCTTAAGCGTTCAACGATGCTTAGCTTATTCGTCATGTTGTAAGCGATCAGTGGAACTGTCATACAGACTGCAAATATAAGAATGATTGCGATGATAAAAGGAAAAAGTGGGAATGTATAAATCGCATAAGTTGCCTCCATGCTGAACAATTTATAAGCTCCATAGCTGATTAAGCTTCCTACGGTTGCAATTAGCACTGTCGAGATGACAGCATAACCAGTACCTTCAAGAAGCAGCATTTTTCTTAATTGTTTACGAGTCATGCCGATACTCTCCATTACTGCTAACTCAAGCTTTCTAACTCGAACGCTGGTATACATCGTATTGATGAAGTTGAGTATTCCGATAAAAGCAAGGATGAATGCAATTCCTCCGCCTAAGATATATAGCGTTATTTTCGCAGATTGCATGCTTTCTGCTGTCTCCAATCTTGACTCCATATAGAATTCTCGATCTCCGGCAATCATCGCTTTTAACTGATCCAGAATCTCTGACTGTTTGTCCTTCTCAGCCCTAATATTCAACTTATAAATGACTGGCTTCTCGATTATTTGCTTAAATGCTTCATGACTTATATAGATATTCGGTGCCATCATAGCTCCTGGTGCTTGAAACATCATATCTACAAATCCGCCAATTTCGAAGCTTCTATTCGAATGCTCGACCAGCTCAAATCGATCTCCAAGCTTAAAATTTTCTGCATCCGCGCCAAGCAAAGCGATCTCACCTTTATTGAACCGTTCGAGATCAATTGGAGCTTCTAGATTTTGGTTCAACTCCTCCACATACTTCGTATCAATTCCGCTCACCCTTGCATAGAACATATCCTTCTCTTGAAGTAAAAACTCATCGCTTGGGCGTTCTGTTTTTGTCTCCTTGACAAAAGCATCAATATGCTTGCCAAATACTTTAGGGTCATATTTTATTACTTTAGATTTGGTATACGTTTTTCGAATATCATGGATACCATTGATTTGTCCGATTTGATTAACCAGATCTTCTGTAATCTTGTCTTGGAAATCACCCTTATAACCCAAAGACATCGTATTGTTATACAGATCAAAGTCATTCTCCAAATAATAGCTTACAAAATTATCAGTATCCATGCTAAGAACAAGCGTATTGACTGTCATAAATGTCGTAAGTCCTAAAAACAAGGAGAGGAACACAACAAATGCCCGTTTCTTTTCTCTAAAAATATTGCGCAAAGCCATTCGGTTCAGCTTAGAGCCATAACTAGTTCGAGCTGTCTTTGCTTTCATGCTAGTACCCGTATACCGAATCGCTTCAATCGGAGAAACTTTACCTGCTGCACGTGCCGGCTTAATGCAACTAATCAGTGTGGTAATCAACGCAAATACTGCAGCTCCAATAAAAATAACAGGGCTGAATGAAATTTGTACATCGGTATTCAATGTCGAAACGCTCATTGTCATTGGAACTATGACAAATGATAATAGCATCCCTAATGCGATTCCAATGGGTAACCCAATGAAAGCTAGTCTTAAAGCTTGACCGATCACCATTCTCCTAATTTGTTTAGCCGTTGTACCGATCGTTTTGAGAAGTCCATAGAATCTTGTATCACGAGAAACGGAAATATAGAGCACATTATAAATTAATAAATATCCGCTAAGCACAAGAAACAGAATGACGCCTATATACCCTGTGAGTGTCGCCATATCAGCAATTTGATCTTGTTCATAGAGTGGAATGACTTTAACCTTCTGCTCCGTACTTGGTTTCATGTCCTGCTCAAGACGCTGTGCTAAAGTCGGTACGTCCTTGTCACTATTAAAAATAACATCTGCAACTCCGGAATTAACGGGATATCCTCCCTTTGATTCAGCAAACGGGGTTGAAACGAATAGGGCACCAATATTTCCCGAACGAATATTCATATATTCGGTATACCAACCACTAAGAACAAAAGTTTCAGTTATTTCATCTGACCTTACACCATCTTTGTCTGTCATGAAGTAGGTCACAGGAATATCCATTCCGATCGTCGGATCATCAATCCCCATTGCTTTCAGAATCCAGGTTGGAGCCAGAATCTCGTTCTTTGCTTCCGGATATTTCCCCGTCATTTCATCTAATATCGGTGAACGAAACTTGTTCCACTCATTCTGGTCAAACCAATGTAAACTTAACGAAATATTTCCCATTTCCGGTGTATTTGCTACAAGAGCAACATTTGCCCCAAGCCCTACCTCTTTGACATAATCAAGCTGTTTAAGCTGCTTAATCTGCTCTGTCGTTGGATGGGACAACGCTGAGTGCGCTAGCGTCCCCATCATTTTCAATTGTTGATTTTCCATTGACTTCAAATAGCTCATCCCAATGCTGAAAACAGACGTAATGAGCAACGTCGTAAGCACGATCGCCAAGATAACAAATCGATTTCTTGTTTTGTTGACTTGCAAGCTCCTGTTTGTCAGTTTGGCAATGACCCTTTTGTTGTTATTAGGGAACATCATGAAACATGACCTCCGACTATTTTGCCATCCTCAATGCGAATAATGCGATCTGCAAGCTGTGCAATCTCTTCATTATGTGTAATCATCACGATCGTCTGATTGAATTGACGACTAGTCACCTTGAGCAGTCCAATAACCTCCTGGCTTGTTTTGCTATCCAGATTTCCTGTCGGTTCATCTGCTAGAATAATAGAAGGCTTAGTGGCAAGCGCTCTAGCTATAGCGACCCGCTGCTGCTGCCCTCCGGATAAGTTATTTGGAAGACTATTGAGCTTATCCTTAAGTCCTAATGTTTGAATGATATGTTCGATAAACTGTTGATCGACCTGATTTCCATCCAATTCTATTGGAAGAACAATATTCTCATAAACGTTTAGAATGGGAACAAGATTATAGTTCTGAAACACAAAGCCAATATTTCTTCTTCTAAAAATCGTCAGCGCTTCATCATTCATTTGGAAAATATCATTGTTACCAACAATGACTTGTCCACTTGTCGCTCTGTCGAGTCCACCTAACATATGTAATAAAGTAGATTTTCCACTACCTGATGTTCCAATGATCGCAATAAATTCACCTTCATTGATTTCTAAATCAATTCCATCTAGTGCTTTCACTTGATTCGCGTCTTTATTGTAATATTTCTTGAGACCTACTGTTTTCAGTATGAACATGTCAGCATCTCCATCTCAAATTGAATTTGAACTTGATAGATTAAATTATAAAGTCCACTTCTTACAATCTTGTGACAGCAGCAAACGTTCTTTCTTCGAATGTATTTTTTTGATAAAAAAAATTTATAAAAACTTTAAATTTGTGAATCATTGTAATTTTGTGTAGAATTCATATAGATACTAATTAATAGGAGGATATTGACAATGAAGGGTAGAAAACTCATATCGATTGCATTGGCAGGTTTACTAGTAGTCCCACTACTTGCTGCTTGCTCGATGGGTGTTAATAGTGACGATAAGAAAGAACGTGTTCTACGGATTGCAACAAGTGAAGGCTACAATGGGGAAGATGAATACTTTCGCCAGCAATTCACGAATATCTTTGAGTTTAACAATCCGAACATTAAGCTAGAAATAGTTTCTACAAGGGATGATAACGAGAAATTCAACATGTATTATGGTGGTAATGATCAGGAAGCTAAGACATTCAAAGATCCTTTGGTTACGATGCAAGAGTTAATGGAAGGCGCTACGCCTCCTGATATTGTTGTAATGAATTATGACCAAATGGGCGCGATGCTAGAGAAGAATCTACTAGCTCCACTTGATAGCAAAATGACAGAAGATAAATTAGATACAACCGACTATGTTCCAGTTATTTATGATGGAATCAAAAACTTGAGTCCAGACGGCAAAATTTATGCATTAGCACCTCTGTTCACTTCATCAGCACTCATATACAATAAGAAGATTTTTGCAGATGCTGGAGTAGAGCCCCCTACGGATAATATGACATGGGATGAAGTTTTTGCACTAGCTGCACGTGTTTCCAAACCTGAAGGCAAGAAGCCTGTATATGGATTTTCCTTCAGCTCACAAAGATGGGGTGATCCTTTTAATGATTTAAATATATATACGAATCCACTTCAGTTGAGCTACTTTGATGACGCTGGAGAGAAGATGACGGTAGATACTGACGAGTGGGAGAAAGTATGGAATAAGCTCTATCAGTTACAGAAAGATAAGGTCACTCCACCTACACGAGAGGATTATCAACCAGACCAACAAGAACAAGGTCCATTCTCTCATGATCGATTCATGAATGGTAGTATAGGAATGTCAGTTATGAACTATTGGCAACTTGAACAATTGATTGATGCCAATAAGAATGCCGCTCAAATTAAGAATTATACCGCAATCGATTGGGATGTAGTTACAATGCCCAGTCATCCAGAATATCCTGGGGTTGTTCCAGGTGTAACGATCTCCGGGTTAATGGGCATCAACGCCAAATCTACTAATGTAGAAGATGCATGGGAGTTAATCAAATTTATTAATAGCCCGGAGTGGGCTAAATTAAAATCTGGTAGCTCCTATCAGTTACCTGCTCGTAAAACTTATATTAAACCAAAGGATGGAACAGACTTCCATATCGAAGCTTTCTACAATATTAAGCCATCTACTTTCTCAGAGAATGATTATTTTAGACTCTATCGTGAAAAGCCAAATCTTCGCATGGCAATGAATCCTGGGCAAAGTCAACTTGAAGAGGTCATGTCTGGCAAAAAGACAGCTAGAGAAGGTCTCAAAGCTTGGCAAGCAGCAGGGGACTCGATCTTGCAGCAGATTAAAGCCAATCCGAATGGTCCTATTAACTTAGATCAAGGTAATATGGGAGGCGGAATAACTATTCCTGCAAGATAAATTAAGAAGGCCACTGAAAATAATTTCAGTGGTTTTTTATTTCATAGAAACTTAATATGCTAGCTAAATCACTGATAATGATTTCTAATTAGAATATAATACAATTTAGATAAATAGAGATATATTGGAGGGGTAGCGTAAATGAAGGGGAGAAAATTAACATCGATCGTATTAGCTTGTACATTAGTTGTTCCCTTACTCGCTGCTTGCTCCATAGGAGCGAATACGGGGGAGAAGACAACAGAACGTGTTCTACGGATTGCAACAAGCGATGGCTTTAGCGGAGATGACGAGTATTTCCGCATGCAATATACGAATATTTTTGAATATAATCACCCGAATTTGAGGATCGAAATCATAAACACTAGATCTGATACAGAGCAATATAGGTATTATAACAGTGATGAAAATTCACAAATTCAGAATTTCAAAGAGCCTTTTGACACCATGCAAGAATTAATGGAAGGCGATAACCCACCAGATATCGTCATGATGAATTACAACCAGTTGGGCGAACTACTCGAGAAGAACTTATTAGCACCACTCGATAGCCGAATAAAGAAGGATAAGTTTGATACAACAGATTATGTACCTGTTATTTCTGAAGGAATCAAGAGCTTAAACTCAGATGGACAATTCTATGCATTAGCACCCTACTTTAATTCATCAGCTCTTATTTATAACAAGCAAATTTTCACAAATGCTGGTGCCCCATTCCCTCATGATCATATGATGTGGGAAGAAGTTTTCGCACTAGCTTCACGTGTATCCAACCACAGTGAATCTAAGCCTATATATGGTTTCTCATTTAACACACAGAAGAGACGGGATGCCTTCAATTTATTGGAGGTATATACAACTCCGTTACAATTGCGTTATTTTAATGAAGCAGTTGAGCACATGACGGTAGATTCGGACAATTGGGAGCAAGCTTGGAGCAAGATGTACCAATTACAACAGGATGGAATCATACCAACTGTTCAAGATCCCAGCAATCCTAGAAAGTATCAAGATAACTTAGATGAGGAAAGTCCATTTCCAAATGATAATTTCAGATTAGGCAATCTTGCCATGACAATTATGAGCTATGATCAAGTCAGACGATTAATGGATGTAAATGAGCATGCAGCTCAAATTCCGAACTATACACCAATTGACTGGGGTGTTGTGACCATGCCGAGCCATCCAGAATACCCTGGTGTTGTTCCTTTTGTTGAAATGACTGGTCTCATGGCAATCAATGCTAAAGCATCCAACCCTGAAGACGCCTGGAATTTCATTAAATTCATTAATGGTCCCGAATGGGCTAAATTAAAATCAGGAACGACTAATCTATTGCCCGCTTATCAAAGTTTAATTAATAACAAGCATGAGCTTGATTTCAATGTTAAAGCTTTTTATGACATCAAGCCCTCAGGCTTCTTCGAAAATGATTACTACAATCTAGATCGAATCAATCCTAATCTAACCTACGCCATAAATCCTGGTAGTAGAGAATTGCAGAAGGTCATGCTTGGCAAACAGTCAGCAAGGCAAGGACTTAAAGCATGGCAAGCACAAGGCGATGCTATCTTACGACAAATTAAAGCAAATCCTAACGGTCCGATTAACCTGGATCAAGCACAAGAAAACTACTAATCAATTTAAAACCTTAGCAAAGCTCTTCGCCATGCTAAGGTTTTATTAGTCTCAAGATCATATCGCCTAAGTGAAATCTTCCTAAGAGATGGTATCAAAGTTTACAGGCAGTTTAATCTTAAATGTTGTGCCGCACCCACGTTCACTTTGAACTTGTATAGATCCGTGATGAAGTTCAATGATTTTATGGACAATAGATAATCCGAGCCCGTTACCACCATGAGCTCTGTTTCTTGAATCATCTGCCTTAAAGAAACGTTCGAAAAGATGAGGCATGTGTTCTTCTTCAATACCAGTCCCTGTATCGGTGATACAAACTTCAATCAAATTCGATTCCTTGCGTAAATCAATCGTAATTGATCCCCGCTCCGGCGTAAACTTAATAGCGTTATGAATGAGATTCACCCATACTTGACTCAGCATCTCCTCATCTGCAGTAATCAACGTTTTCTCTAGATTCAATTCCATCTCTAGATTTTTGTCCAACCATTGAGGTTCACAAGCTAGTACGAGTGCTCGAATCTGATTGTCTAAGCTGTATGTCGTTAGCTCCACTTTCTGATGATCAGACTCTAAGGAGGTTAGCTTAAGCAAGTTATCACTTAGCTTCGAAAGTCTCATTGTTTCCATTTCGATGATGTGTAGATAATGCTTCCGCTCTTCTTCTGTTAGCTCGTTTTCTTGTAAAGCACGAGCAAAGCCACGAATCGATGTTAGTGGTGACTGAATCTCATGGGATACGTTAGAGATGAACTCCTGTCGCATTTTTTCCATTTGCCCAAGTTCACCAGCCATCTCATGAATACCCTCGATAATAGGAAGATAATCCTGCTCATAGTCCTTCTCAGCCTGAATGTTAATATCATAATCACCCTTAGATATTCGTCTCAGAGCATCGTTGATCTTCTGTGTGAAAGCGAGCTGCTTGTTTTTGGCAAATGGAATCATAATTGCTATTACAATGGCTAGTAGAATCATGGCTACAACGCCATCTAATAAGAATGCCCAGTAACCTGTTATTTCCCAGCCTAGTATTTCAAATAAATAGGGATTAATCCAATAAGCAATTGACCAAGCTAGTAGCGCACTTCCTGCTGCAACCAATATGCCAAAAATGATTTTGGTGATTTCCCACAGCTTGGACAAGCTCATGTTTTCACCTCTAATCGATACCCGAGTCCTCGTATGGTTTTGATCTTGAAAGAACTACTATCTTCCGGGAATCGTTCACGTAATCGATTGATATGAACATCAAGAGTTCGCTCATTACCTTCAAAATCATAACCCCATATATCCTCTAACAGCTGTTCACGGGAAAATGTTTTGCCCAGATAGCCTCCAAGCTTAAATAGCAGTTCAAACTCTTTCATGGGTAAAGCCGATTTCTTCATCCCAACCGTTACTTCATAAGTCTGACGATTCATTGCAACATTACCGAACGTTACAGTCTGGGAAGACGCGATCTGATATCGCTTCAGTAATGCTTTGACTCTTACGACAAGCTCAAGCGGATCGAATGGCTTCACCAAATAATCATCCGTACCCAGATTAAATCCCTTAATCTTCTGTGAGGTTTCGCCTTTGGCGGTAAGCATCAGAAGTGGAATGTCGTATTGATCCCTGAGTTCACGGCATAACGTCCATCCATCCATATTCGGCATCATTATATCGAGAATGACTAGATCCGCCTTAGTGCGCTCCAGTATCTGTAATGCTTTCACACCATCAGAAGCTTCAACCGATTGATAACCTTCCTTGTGCAGAAAAACGCGAACTAATTCTCGAATATGAGGATCATCGTCTACGATTAGAATAGTGACCACTAGATTAACCGCCTTTCCTATCAGCCTGGATTATTACGAACTTATTTGCTCGTACATACGAAGCTGTTGCTTAGCAAACTCTTGATACATCGCATGGCTATCATATAGTTCTTCATGCGATCCACTGCCCGTTAACTTTCCTTTTTCAATAAATAGAATCTTATCTGCATCTACTACTGTTGACAGACGATGTGCAATGACGATCGTCGTCCGTCCCTTCATCAGGTTATTGAGTGCCTGCTGAACAATAATCTCCGATTTGCTATCTAAACTTGAAGTTGCTTCATCCAGCATCAGAATTCGTGGATTACGAAGTAGTGCTCTTGCAATGGCAATTCGCTGACGTTGACCACCAGATAATTTCACCCCACGCTCGCCTACTTCTGTCTCATATCCATCTGTCATGTCGCGGATAAACATATCAGCATATGCCATCTCTGCCGCATGTTCTAGCTCTTCTTGTGTAACCTCTCGATCCATACCATAACAAATATTTTCTCTAATTGTTCCATCAATTAGTGGACTTTCTTGGGATACATAGCCAATCTGTGAACGCCAAGAATGAAGAGAGAATTCATTAATAGGCTCATTACCTAACTTAATTATACCCGAAGTTGGCACATAGAAGCGTTCGAATATAGAGAACAACGTCGTCTTACCGCCACCACTTGGTCCTACAATTGCCGTCACCTTACCAGGATCTATCGTAAAGCTAATGTCCCGCAGAATATACTCCTCTTCATTATAGGCAAAATGAACATGCTCTACGCTAATTGTCTGACTTGCATCAATAACCGATTTACCTTCTTGATGATCCTCCTCATCCTCTTGCAGAATGGATATCATATAATCGGTCGCACCAATCGCCTTCTGCAGTTGGGTAAAGAACATCGTCAACATACTCATTGGCATAACAATTTGAATCAAATATAAAATGAACGCTACCAAATCACCTGCTGATAACGCACCTGACGATACTCTTAATCCACCATAACCAATAATAATAACGAGAAGAGCCATCAATACAAATGACATAATAGGAGAAATAAGAGATTGAACAATACCCTCTTTAATACCAAAGCGACGTAAATTCATAATTCCTTGCTTACCATTCTCATATTCTCTTGTTTCTGCATTGGATGCTTTCACTAATCGAATTTCAGAAAGTACCTGACTTAGAAGCGAGGTGAATGAAGCCGTTTCGTCTTGTAACCCTTTCGAAATTTTGAACATTTGACGACCTAATGGATATAGCACAAGCGCTGCAACTGGAATAATGATGAGCATAATCATTGTCATTTTCCAATCCAAATAGAGAAGCACAATAAAAGAGCCCACAACGGATAGAATTCCCGTAAAGAAGCTTGCAAGATGCTCCGTAATAAATCCCTTCACAATTCCGGTATCATTCGTAATACGACTGACCGTCTCCCCCGTCTTATGTTGATCATAATACGAAACCGGGAGAACAAGGAGCTTACTCCATAATCGATCCCTTAAATTCGCAACAACTCGTTGTCCAATGACATTCAATAAATAAATCGATAAGCCTGAAGCAATCGCTTGTATAATAAATGCCCCTGCTATTAACACAATCTGCATTGGTTCTAGGTTCGATAATGTAAATCCATCAACTAACCCCTTCGTAAACATCGGTATAACAAGAGATACCCCCGTCGAACCTACACTAAGCAATAAAGCAATTATTAACATAAGTTTAGAAGGCTTTGTTTCATTAATTAAATGTGCAAACTTACGCCAATTTCCAATTGACCCCTTAGGCGTTTCTGTACGCATAAATCCCACTCCTTTTTATCTGAAAATATAATTTTGTTCGTCACTGAACAAAAGCATAACGGATGAATGTAAACTTCATTTAAACAAATGCTCTATATCACAAAAAAAGACTCCAGTATTCTGGAGCCTTTCACCCAATTTCTTTATTCGGCATTGTTCAACTTTTCTTTCAAAGCTGCCAACTGTTCGTCTACTTTCAATTGCTTTTCTGCATCAATCGGTTGTTGGAATGATGTGGTGCTTGCGCTATAAGGAGCACGCATAACTTCTGCTTCAGCTTCCAATTGCATGATCTTTTCTTCCATGCGATGGAACCCGTGAGAAGCACTGCCGCTTTCAATCGTATGTACAGAATGGATGGATGACATTTGCTTACGTGCTTCAGCTATTTTTGCACGAGAAGCAAGTTCATTTCGTTTATTGCAAAGCTGATCGAACTCATTTTTCATTGTTTGTAATTGTTGCATTAATTCTTGAGCATGGCCTTGCGATTGTGTATGCAGATCGAGATACTCTGTAATCTTTTGATCGAAGTACAATTTTTCTTCAAGCAGCTTACGAGCTAATTCCTCTTGACCTTCCACAATTGCGTGTCCTGCCTGAGTTTCACGCTCTGCACTAATACGGATTGCTTCATCATAGCGCTGTTTCAAATTGCGTTCATCTGCCATTTGCTTGGCAACAATAACTTCTGCCTCGTGAATTTCTTCCTCCATGTCACGCAAATATTGATTCAGCATAACAACTGGATTTTCCATCTTATCAAGCAATTCATGCACCGATGCCTTTGTCATATCATTAATACGTTTGAATACTCCCATTTTATTATTCCCCTTTCTCGATTTTCGCGAGCCTCTCGCGAAGTTGTTGGATTTCATTTATCATTGCTTTCTTCTCGACATCTTCCATTACGGAGTCAACTGATGATTTATTACTAGTATTAGAATGATGACTATTTGAGTTATAGCCATTATTAAAACTGTATTGATTCTGCTCAAAGCAGCCTTGGCCTTGACCAACTCCAAAATTAAATGCTCCATATGGAGTAAGAGGTTCTTTTGGAACGACCAATGCTACGATAAAGTAAGGTATTAAGAGAGTGAATCCGGAAAAGAATACGCCAAGTACGAACAATACCCGAATTAGCGTAACATCAATATTAAGCCATTCACCAATCCCTGCGCATAGACCCATTAGCTTCGAATCGCGAGTTGAGCGATATAGTTTGTTATTCATGCGTTGTCTTCCTCCTTCTAATATTTTTTAATATCGATTGTGATAATTGCGTTTACCTAATAACATTGACACGCCCCATAGGATTAACAATACTGCGATTATAATGCCAAACAGATATGAAAATTTGCCAATTAGTGAGAGTGCTCCAATAATGATAAATACCGAGCCCAATAATTTGTTTCCAACCTTAATCCCATAACAACCTAGGGCGATCAGTGCAATTGGCACCAGATATCCGATCAGTCCTCCAAGCAAGAAACCCATTTTGCTTAACAAGAACAAACCACCGAGTACGATAAGTACGATTGCTAATGTGTTTCCTTTCTTTTGCATGTTATCCTCACCACTTTCTTTGTCGTTTGCTTATGTCCTTATTCTAGACTCTTTCCTATTTGTGCAAAATAGGCTTAGGTCGACATTTCATCCTAGACCGAAGTTGGGGAGGTATATAGACCACAGACAGAGCTTTAAAAATTATAAATTCTTTAATCCAAAAAAACTGCCTCCTGACACCTACATAAAAGTTGGCGCCAGAAGGCAGTTTTTATTAGTTTCTCTCAGTTTATAATGACGAAACCAGTTCCTTTTCTTTTAGCTTTATCATCTATATCATTAGAAAACCCAGTTACCTTTACGGAATACCTGTTCAACCGTTCCATCCGCTAACACGCCGTCAATGTCTAAATCAGCCGATCCAATCATGAAGTCCACATGAGTCAAGCTTACATTACCTCCGCGACTGAGCAATTCTTCTTGCGACATCTTAGTCCCATTCTCAATGGTAAAAGGATACGCACTCCCAACTGCAAAATGGCAAGAAGCATTCTCGTCCACTCCCGTATTATAGAAAATTCGATTCAAATTCGAAATCGGTGAATCATGTGGTACAAGGGCAACCTCGCCAAGATGCTTAGCTCCTTCATCCGTATCCAGAAGATCCTTCAAATGCTCATAACCGACTTCCGCTGTATAATCAACGACTTTGCCATTTTCAAACGTTAGTGTGAATCTATCCACGATCCGTCCATTCAAATTAAGTGGCTTCGTACTTGCAACCGTACCGTTCACGCCATCCCGCTTCGGCATAGTGAATACTTCTTCCGTTGGCATATTAGCTACGAAGAAGGTTCCCTCTTCATTATGACCACCGCCACTCATCCATATATGACCCTCAGGGAGCTCGACAGTTAAGTCCGTTCCTGGTGCTTTATAATGAAGCTTCGTGAATTTTTTGCGATTAAGTATATCTTGTACTTTATTTAGTTGCTCGAGATGATCATGCCAAGCAGCTATAGGATTATCATTATCTACACGCGTAATTTTGAAAATGGTATCCCACATCGCTTGAACCTGCTCTTCTTCAGGGAGTTCTGGGAATACTTTGGCTGCCCATGCCTTAGTTGGAGCTTTCACCAGACACCAGCTAAGCTTATTCGTGCGAACATAACCTTGAAACTTCTGTCTTGCTATTGATGCTGCTTTGGTCGCAGTGGAAACCTTGTGCATATCAATACCATCATATAAATCAGGATTTGGAACCTTAATGTTAAGCAAAGCTCCTCCGCACTCAGCCAATTGCTCCATCATAGATGCGCTCCACTCCGGATAATAAGCGAATGAATCATCCGGTGCATATTCAAAGCGAGCTCTAGTAACTGCTTCATCATTCCACTCTACTTGTACATACTTAGCGCCTGCTTCATAAGCCTTTTGTACGATTTTTCGCGTTAACTCAGCTGTCTCGAGTGGTGATTCCACTAGCAGGACCTGTCCTGGCTGAATATTCACCCCTACCTTTATAACAAGCTCTGCATATTTTTCTATGTTCTTCTCAAAAGAATTCATCTGAATGTTCTCCTCCTAAGGCTGCTAAATTGAATACAAAGTTATGATTAACCTTCCTCTTCATTAGCTGGCTCATGATGATACCGCTTCTCTAGCTTCTTACCTGCTAGCCATAGTAAAACAAATACAAGTATGACAATCAAGATACGCCACGGTTGCTGAACAAATCCTTGCCAATCATGACCAATGAAGGCCATCATGAAGATCATAACCGACTTACCCGTCAAGACCGCAACAATGAATGTACTAAATTCCACTGTGCTGATCGCAGCCGCGACAGTAACTAGAGATGAAGGCGTGAAGGGAAAACAGAATAAGAGAAACATTGGCGTAAAGCCCTTCTTCTCTATCCAATGAAAGAATTTCTGCGATCCTGGCATGCGCTTCTGAATGTACATGCTTAATCGTTTACCGAATAAGCGAACAATCCAGAAAACCAGAATGGCACCCGCACATACACCGATCCAAGAATATAGGAATCCAAGCCATAAGCCGTAAGCTGCTGCATTACCCATCACGAATACGATTAGTGGTAATACCGGTAAGAACGCTTCTATGAACGGAAATAGAATTCCTGGGAGTGGCCCTAAATTAGAATATTGCTGAAGCCAAGACTCCACTTGCGCAATATCTATATCTTTCATAATCATCCATATATTTTGAAACCATTCCAACATGCTTTGTACGTCCTCTCCCTCTAGAAAAACTACTGCCTGATCACACAGCGATTCACATTACCCACTATTGTAACTTACCTACAACTTAGATACAAAATAAACTGCAAATTCGATATTTTATCGCATGAGTTATTTATAATTGATTAAGCATTCAGATTATTTTTATTGAATTTCCTCAATTGATTATTTCTTTTTAAGTCAATTATCAGCCACACACATAGAAGCACCACTATACAAATGATAATGTTATTGTGCATCGTCGTACTTGGATTTCCTATGAACTGATCTTGAAGTAGATTATGGATAAAGTGAAATAGAATAGCAGGGATAATATTATCCATTTTGACAACCAATAAAACCAAAGCTAAACCGATTAACAAGGAATAGATCAATTGAAAAATCGTATCAGCGGCATTCTGCCCCGATAACATATTGAGCATATGCGTTATAGAGAACAAAATACTCGATGTTACGACTGCTGCTGTTATGCTTTTCTTTAATAGGGTACGGAAAATAAGGCCACGATAGATTGTTTCCTCAACAAAGCCTACTAACAAAGTGAGAAAAACGGAATACATCACTTCTGTCCCGGTAACCGACTTGATTCCCTTGGTACTAAGTAAGATCAGAATTGCGATCAGAGGCAAGTAGAAATACCAATTGCTCTTGTTAATACTTCTTAAGGAGCGAAATCCGATCGATTGCCATTTCTTCTTCCAGGTTAAATAGATAATGATTGCTAATGAGATAGGTATAAATGCAATAAGTACTGGCGCTGTATAGCTTAACTCCTTGATTGTCGCATAAGCTCCAGCTGCAGTCATCGCAAGCAGGACAAGCACCTCAATAATTGTAACCGTCCATATAGGATTTTTTGCTGAAAATGATAGTTTCTTATTCGTTGTCATGATTCAAATCCTTTCTCTCTTTAATATTCTGAATCCACTTCTTATTCATCTGAAAATGACGTAATCCATAAGATAGAACCGATACTCGGTAATAATATTGTTCAGGATTCTCGATCTGCTTAAGCTCTCCCGACACAATCTGCTCGACTGCTTTCAATCGTCTGATTTCACCCTCTAATATATATTCGTACTCAGTTAATCGCTCGCGTCTTGTCTCCTCATCCAAATAATCGTAGAAGAAAATCCTAAGCAGATGCTCATTGAGTGAGATATGCAAAGGTTCAGCCAGCCATGCAAGGAACATCGCTCGACCGCTTGGAAGGATGGTATACAGTTTCTTATTCTTACTGCTTTCTACTTCTACCACAGAGACTAGGCCTTTTTTCGTTAATCTAGCCAAAGCCGGATACAAACTACCATAGCTTGCTGTATAAAATACGCCAACAGAGCTGTCTATCGTTTTCTTAATGCCATATCCGCTTAATTCCCCTTCCATCAGAATGCCTAAAATAATATTCTCCAACATGTCATCACCTCTAATGCATCTATTCGATATATCTACTCGATATATTTATAATACTTAATTTTCAGAATTTTGTAAAGTATTTTGGGAAATAATACATGAACAAAGCAAAAGGACTATCCTTCGAGTTATGAACTCATTGGGATAGCCCTCATTTTTTCTTATTCAATAACATGAATCTGTGCATTAATTAAGCATTAGCTTGTTTAGAAAACAAGCTCGGCAATATACGGAATGGAATTCTGTGCACCTAGACGGGTTACCGCTATAGAAGATGCCAACTGAGCGATATCTACCGCTTCATCCATACTTTTGCCTGCCACGATCATCGCCGCTAGTGTACCAGAGAACGTATCGCCTGCTGCCGTCGTATCTACTGCTTTGACTTTACGTCCTTCTTTATACATATTCTCAGTTCCGTTATAATACACAAGTCCCTTTTCCCCTAATGTAATGAGAGGATAACGAATCCCCTTCGCACGCAATATATCAAGTGCTTTAAAGGCATCGTCGACACTTTGAATGTCAACATCCGTATACAAACGGCACTCGATTTCATTAGGTGTAAAATAGTCGATACCTTGCAGAATCGCTTCATCTAGCGGAACTGCTGGAGCAGGGTTAAAGAAGATTGGCACTTTACCTTTGACCAAGTTAACGGCATCATACACAGACTCCATTGGAATCTCAAGTTGTAGCATTATGGCTGACGCAGATAACAATTCTTCCTTGTAGTGATTAATATAAGCTGGAGTTACTCTGTTATTTGCACCACTATCTAGAATTATACTATTATTGCCCTCACATACAGTAATCGCAGCAACACCCGTATTAATGCCTGGTTCAACGGCAATGAAATCCTTGTGAACGCCAAATTCAGCAAGGCTATCCATCAGCGATTGACCAAACACATCATCTCCAACCTTGGACAGGAACCAAGTATCTGCACCCATTTTGGCGCAAGCAACAGCTTGATTAGCTCCTTTACCTCCGCTTGCGAGGAAGAATCCGTTCCCCATAATCGTCTCACCAATCTCTGGAACTCGACTCGTCTGCATAACCATATCCATATTTGCGCTGCCAATAACTATTATTTTCATAAGTGTCCTCTCGCTTCACTAAGAAACATACTATATCTCTGTCAATCTAATATTACTGTAGTAGGTTCTTGCCGCTGTGATCGTACTCACCCCATACATCCCATAAGTAAACGTATCATCCTCATACTTGAGCAGCTCTTCACCGTTAATCCACAGTGTAATTGTATTTTCTTGCACGGTAACCTTGAACTCATATTCTTGATTAAATTTCCACGCATATTGGCATCCAGTTAACCGCGTGTAGCCATGATCATTCAGATATAGAGAAATCTGATCTTCTCCGTCGAATCCTACATGGTAGCCACGCATCGCACCTTGTGCACGAACCGCAACCATGTGCGAAGCACCACTTTGAGGATTTATGGAGAGCGAAACCGTATAATCTCGGGCAAAATAGTTACCTGTATAGGCTTCACTAGGCTCAGCAGTCATGAGATACATCGATCCATCAACAAGACTCCATGCCCCATGATTGTGAGCAAAAGGCGTTACACAACCAAAGTTAATCGCTTGTTTGTTGAAATCGATCGCGTAATCCGATTTACCATGAATTCTAAATTCGTCAATAAAGATTCTGCCCAGACTTTTGAATTTGCCAGGCGTATAGGATTCGAGCACGATACCGACTTCATCAATTAACGCACCCTCTGAATCAGGAATCTCGAATTCCACATCCAGCCATTCGTTATTAACAAGCTTGATATAGCCTTGCAGCAGATCTGTTTTACTTTTAGCTAGTCGTACATAAGGGGCAAAGCCCATCGTTTCATTACCATTCCACTGATCCAAATAGATTTTCATCGAAACTTTCTGACCAGAATATGCCTTAGGTGCGAACGTTGGTGAATATCGCTCATCACTGAATTCATCTCTTGAATAGAAAGGCTTATAATAAATTTTGGATTGCTCACCACGTGTCATGCGATCAAACAACACTTCGAGTGAACCTGATCCTTGATAAGCATGGTCTGTTGAATGCTTGATTTCGCAAAAAAAGGGATTAGATACACGCATATTATGCGTTGATCCAGGCAACTCAAAATCAAAGTAGATTTCATCTTCCTTAAAGCTATCCAGTAATGCTTGAGGGCATTCTACCCTAGCTATACGATAACCTAGAATAGCTAATTCCTTCGAATAGGTTGGAATATCTAAGATATTGAGATAGCCTGAAATACCTGACATCACGATCGCATCGTTAATTGGCTTCCGGTATTTAGCAGCAATTCCTTCTAGACCACAAGCAACGCCTAGCACCGTACCTACATTACCCGCATTACAATCTGTATCCCAGCCGCACATTGTAGCGATTTCAACAGTACGGTTAAAGTCGCCCTCTCCATACATAAGTGCCAAAATACATACACCCGCATTCGGGATCATATGACAGACGCCTTTGTATTTATCGTAGCCCCAATCTCTTTCTAGCATGTCTCGACATGCTCTGAAATCGCCTGGCTGAGCCTTATGGAACTCCATAACCGCTCTCGCTACTTTCACATACGTAGAATCTGCAGGAATTTGGCCTAGGCCCGCTTCAACGATTTCATTAATATCGCTCGTTTCAAATGCTTTGGAAATTGCCGCACAGAAGAATCTAGCTCCATTCACGCCATCACCATCATGAGACACCCTAGCTGCAGCTTCACCGAAGTCAGCAGCTTTCTTAGGGTTGCATGGATTAACAAGACCCCAAGTATCGATAAAAATCTGTCCACCGATTTGTTCTGCAATAATATGGCCATTTTGCTCGATCGATCCGGATTTAGGCGCTTCAATACCATTTTTCAAATTGATATAGGTTGTATGCTCCGTACTAACACCGTACCCGCCCCACCAGAACATACCTACACCCTCACGAGCATAGTTAAGCCATGCACGCGCTACATCATTCGGCGTAATATCACGATCTACAGCATCATCATAAAGTGCACGCAAGAAATAGAATGGACCATTCGCATCGTCATCTGCTGCAAAGTTCTTGAATTCCTTCACATAATCCGTAATATCGCCGTACGTATTGCGTATTCTCTCATAAGTCCAGATTGTCGGTTCAACCGGCGCCCCGAGTCTTATGCCAATGTTCATCCCTAAGTAACCTGAATAAATTTTCTCTAAATAATTTGAAGGTATCATTATGTACACCGCCTTTAGTTGATTGAGCGAAGCTGCTGTTGTCTCATATTGTTCATTTCTAAATCTTGCTGAATAATAAATGCTGCTGTTTCAATAAACTGATCACAATGTTGCTCGATATTTTGTTTATTAGCTTGTTCCAAAGTTTCGACTTCGTCAGTTGGAATAACTGTAATGCCTTGCATCGCACCTAATATAGCTCCGATCATTACACCGATTGAATCCGTATCACGACCAGAACTAACTCCATCCTTAATAGCTTCTAAAAAATCACCCTCATGCAGTACGATATACGCTAGCGCTAATGGTAGCTCTTCAATTGAAAACAGACGACTAGGCGTATAGTAGTTGGAAGGTAGCCCCACCTTGTTCACATTTCTATTGACGTCATCACCCATTGGTGAATACTTGCTCATAATCTCATGAAATTGTCTTACGACTTCATCTCTGTTGTCCTTGATACTTCTTAGCTCTAATGCCACTTCATAAATTGCCTGTATCGCCTGCTTCGTCCCATCCTTGGCATACTGTAAAGCCGTGCTTACAATATCGTCTACCGTTACTCCCGGCTCGAATGCCTTAGCGACACAGCAAGCCATTACACCTGCTGCTTCAAGGCCATAGCTAAGTTGATGTCCGGATGCAAACAGAATCGCCTCATCATATGCACCTTTGGGATTACAAGCATTAACGATCCCAATTGGGGCAATATACATAGCTGCACCACAGTTAACCATGTTGCCATATCCGCCTTCACGAGGCTCACAATTCGCGAGCACATGACGATTGAAAATATGCTTCTCAGGATAGAACAATCTATCCATGATTAAAGCTTCTCTACCAAACTCGGGAATATACCTTGGACGAAAAGAAATCTCTTTTACAAATTCATTCGCTACATCATAAGCATCGAGATGTCGTCTCTCTGTACAATAGACATTCATTAAGGCAAGCGTCATGAGCGTATCGTCGGTTACAATCCCTTGACCTCTCATTCTCCCTAACCTTAAGGCTTCTGGAAAATCAGCTTTCCACCATTTGGTCCTTGTTGTTTCCACTCTTCCATACTTCTCTTTGATTTCGCTATAAGGCAGTTTCTCAACAACAGCGCCCATCGCATCACCAAATGCAGTACCAAAGATTACACCCTTAACTCGATCAGCAAAAGATATCATCTACTTCACTCCCTCTACAGGGAGTGTGGGGCAACATAAGCCCCACACTGTGCAGTTCATTTATTTAATCGTTTTATTCGCGTGTTCTGTAATATCCTTACCGCCTGCTGCATTCCAATCTTGTACGAACTTATCGAAGTCAGCAGCAGACTTCTTACCTGTTACATAGTTAGCTGCAAATTCTTTATATAGGGCTACACAAGCATCCCATTTAGATGCAAGTTCAGCAGGCATAATGAATGTATTATCCTTCGTTGACATGGAAGCGACCATTTCTAAAGACTTATATGCTGGTGCAGATAAGAATGGTGTTGATGGATCAAACTCTTTGTCTGGCTTAAAGTTAACGTTGGAATCTACAAAACGTGCAAACCATTCAGCTGATTTCTCAGTTAGCTTAATTTTGCCATCTGCGATCTGATATTGAACACCTTCAACTCCAAGCTTATCAAGCATTTGACCTTTTGGACTCGCCAAGAACTCTAGTACAGCAAATGCCATATCCTTGTTCTTAGATGTGCTCGCAATAGCAAATCCACGGCCTTCTTTACTAACATCAATTGGTGAGTAACCTTGGCCTACACCTTTAGCTGCTGGTAATGGCATTACTACAGCTGTTGCTCCATTTTGTTTAGTTGACTTCTGATTGTACAGGTCAATAACTTTACCTTGTGTACCTGCAATTACAGCTGCATCTCCATCATAGAAAGCTTTTTCTTTCGTATCCCACTTCTTCGTTAAGAATTCTGGATCAAGTAGTCCATCTTTATAAAGCTTCGCGTAGAAATCTAATTTATTCTTCTCGAACTCTGTTGTTTTACCGAATGCATATTTACCGTCCGCACCCTTGATCCAAGTCGAAGTTAAACCGAAGGATTGTGCAAATAAAGTATCAATTTCTTCTAAATCTCCAGGTACTGTGTAAGCGAACTTAGCTCCGCCCTTTTCTTTCACTTCTTTAAAGAAATTATAGTAGTTGTCAGCTGATGGATTAGCTAATAATTCTTTACCCGAAGCTGTCTTATCGAACCAATCCTGACGAACAACTGGAATCTTAGTTGTTGTTGGCGATAACCATACCAGGTATGGATAGTTCTTCGTTCTTTCTTGGTTAAAAGGACTCATTGCTGCTTTCACATGTGTTGATTTATCAATGTATGGTGTCAAATCTTCAAGAATCTTTTGTGTCATCGCAAATTGATAATCTCCACCTTGGAAATAAATCAGATCCGGAATATTACCGCTTTGCAGCAGCAAGCCTAGCTTCTCTGAATAAGTACCACTCTGTACGGGTACTACCTCGATCTTCACGTTCTTGCCTTCAGCTTTCATACCTTCTTCAATACCTTTAATAAGAGGATCATCTGGTAGGAAGTCTTTATCGACAATCTTGATTGTCACAGGGTCTGCATTTGCTTTTGGTGCTGGTGTTGCTGTCCCTGTAGTTGTAGCTGCAGGAGTTTCACTAGCCGCCTTATCTCCACCACTACTACAAGCTGTGGTTACTAGCATCATCATCGCAACCAACGTGAAAAGTATTTTCTTCATTTTCTATTTCCTCCCTTATATGTTTCTTGCTATTTATTCTTTAATGCCGCCTTCCATTACGCCACTTGTATAATGCCTTAGAATAATGGGATAGAGCATAAGAATCGGAATCATAGCAACCACGATAGTTGCTGCTTTAAGTGCAGAGAAATCAAGTTGCGCAATATTACTATTCTTCAGTAGTTCAGCTGTACCGACTAATGCTGATGTATCTCGCTCGACAATGAACTGCCTAAGTAGCACTTGGAGAACGGTATTCTCACGACTTGACAGGAAAATACTCGATTTAAAGAATTCATTCCATCTTGCAATGGCATAGAACATACCGATTGTTAAGACAGGTATTCGCGCAAGTGGGAAGACGATTCGCATGAATAATTTCATATGACCTGCACCATCAATCTTCGCTGCTTCAATCAAGGAATCCGGAATTTCTTCCATAAATCGCATCATAATGATCAGATAGTAGACATTAATCGTTCTATAAATGACCATTGACCACAAATTATCAAGCAACGCAAGATCTTTCATGACTAGATATTCTTGGATATAGCCAGGTTCAAAGATCATAATGATGATTAGGAATATCATCATCGGTGTTTTGCCGACCAAGTTCTTGCGGGTTAAGACATACGCAGTAATCGTTGTGAAGAATACACTTAAGCATGTTCCTACAATCGTAATAAACAATGAATTAACAAGTGCTTTGCCGACAATCGGGTTGCTCAGTACAACCTGAAAGTTAATAAGCGATAAGCCTTTGGGAATAATGTCATAGCCTTTAAGTAAATGGACCTTGTCAGGGTTCGAGAAGGCTTTGGCGAACAAATTCACGATCGGTACGAACATTGTCAGAGTCATGAGCGTTAGAATGATTCCGATCAAGAATTTAGAGACAGTTAATTTTCTCCCTACCATACATAAGCCTCCTTACCATGCACCTTTTGAGGTCAATTTTTTGGATACAAAATGTGTCGACAGCACGAGAACAACGCCAATCGCGCTCTTGAACAAGTTAGCTGCAGTAGCAAAGGAATATTGGCCGTTCAGTAAGCCCATTCGATAAACATAAGTATCAATAATATCGATATGGCTGCCCACTGAATCATTCGTGAAATTGAGCACCTGATCAAGACCGGCGTTCATAATAAATCCAATATTCAGAATAAATATTGTGACCATAGGGATATATAAATTCGGAATAACAATACGTGATACAATATGCCAGCGTGTTGCTCCATCTACATAGGCCGCTTCGTATAGGCTCGGACTAATACCGATAATTGCTGCCAGATAAATAATGGAATCCCAACCAGTACTTCGCCATGCTTCACTAAATACCAGAACCCACCTAATACTATCCTTATCCGTTAAGAAATCCTGTGCAGAGAATCCGAACAGCTTAATCAGTTCATTAATTGCTCCTGTCGAAGGGGACAAGAACTCGAACCAAATACCTGCAATAACAACCCATGACAAGAAGTGAGGCAAATAGGAGATTACTTGAATCGACTTGCGAAACTTGCCATTGATAAACTCATTAAGCATAAGTGCAAAAAGGATTGGAACTGGAAATACAATTAACATTTTCATCGCACTAATAATGAGTGTATTAGATAGTACCTGTGCAAACACAGGCGTACTGAATAATTCCTTGAAGTACTTCATTCCGACGAAGATATCATCGCCAATAATACGATAATCATAGAACGCCAGCTTCATCTCAATAATCGGCCATATATGGAAGATGATAAAGTAGGCAAAAGCCGGTAGTAGCATAATATAGAGTACCTTATCCGACCAAACCTGCTTCAGCTTAGAGCCTTTGCTAACTCTCATCATTCCTTGTTTGTTCATAAGTCCACCTCCAACTCCATGAGTGGTGCATGCTGTTGAGCACCATACACGTCCCTGTCCAAGAAAGTACCTGAGGAAACCTTTCGTGCAAACGTGATTTTGAAACCTAACGCCTGATCAAAAAATACGATATGCATAATACTTTCTTGTTCAATATTGTATAGTCTTGATACCACTTCTTTATTAATGACCCCAGAGTCCTTAATTTTGTAATAGATCGCAGGGTCAGTAAAAAGCGCATCCACCGTTATTTCAAAAGGTCCGCTATTCTTACTCCGTAAAACTGCTGCAGCATCATATAATTTCATACTTACACCTCTGTATATTCGCAGTGGAACATCTCATGTCCGTCTGCGACTTCCATCAAATGATATACCGAGAACTCATATACAGCACCAAAAGGTACATCGCTAGGAGCAAACGGGAAAGCAAGATTACCAGCTGTAGATTTTCTTCCTTTATAACCATAATGCAAGAATGTTGATCTGACGGAGCTGCAAATCGTATTAGCAAGCTCTTGTGTGGATGCAATAACTTCGAACATAATGCCAAGCTCATGCCCTGCATTTGGTGTTGGTTCCAATTCTCCCATTACACCATTCAAACCATAATTAATGAAATTAATTTGGTAATCCTCTGACGGAATCTCACTGTAATATTCATAGACCTGTTTCTTCACTAGATCTTCAACTTCTTCAATCTGCGCAATCAGTAGAGGATCTCTAACACCTGCAATGACGAATGTGCGATATGCTACCCTCATAGCACCTTCAAGCTTAATCTTGTATACAGGCGTATTCGTAATTTGGCTACCCCGAACTTCTACACTGCCGTCACCTACTTCAGCGAAGACACAATGTTCAAGATTTAACACTGTTCCCGGTCCGTGTAGAATGTAGGGATGATCCTTCTCATAGAACGTGTGTGCACCAACGGATATCGTTGTGCATTTACGAAACTCATTAAGCGGTTTGACGATAAATGAATCCTTTTTTAGAATGCCCATCATGCAATCCTTTGTTGTACCTGGATCGGCGCAAAGCGCTGCACACTCTAATATTTTGCCTAAGTGATAAGCAAGTGCAGGATCAAAGCCATGATGCATAGCAACTGCTGCAAATGGTGATGGATCATAGGCTCTTCCGCAGATGATGATGTCTGCACCTTCTTGCAAGGCCTCCATAATAGGCTCATGACCCATTTGGGCAACAATACTTTGAGTAGCTTGCAATCTGTCTTTCGTTAACGGTTTAACACTTACGCCTAATGGTTCACATTGATTTGATGCTAGCTTAGCTTCTACAGCTTCGTGCGGAATGTCCGCCCAGATGGTTGCAACCTTAACGTGATTAATCCCTCGTTCTTGCAAAATCTCCATGATAATCGAACGTGTCCACTCCACATGAACCTTAGCTCCGCTTCCACCAGCAGATCCGATAATCACTGGAATCTTAGCTTTAGCTCCTGCGACTATCATGAGTTCTAAATCCTTCTTACATGCTTGCTTGCTAACAATCGCTGTACCTGCACCTAATTTATGAGGTCCAGCATCCGTAGAACCAGCATCAACTACAATCGCATCTGGGCAGGATTCCATGCCTTTCATAAATGATGACTTCGGAAAGCCGTAGCCTAACATCCCACATGGTGCCAAAATTCTAAATTCTTCCTTTGTCATTAGACCCTCCACTAGTTACAAATACATTCTCATTGCTTCTTTATCAGGCAGAGATGGCTGTGCGCCTTCCCTACTAACCGTTATTCCAGCAGCTAAACTTGCGAATCTTATCGCATCTGCCAAATCCTTGCCTTCAGCGAGTGCTACTGCAAGACCACTAATGAATGAATCCCCTGCACCAGTTGTATCTACTGCCTTGAAGGCTGCTGCTGAAAAATATTGCTTCGTATGCTTGTTAATGAGTAAACAGCCCTTCTCGCCAAGTGTTACGATTACGTTCTGAAAGCTTTTATCGAGCAACTTGTAAGCTTTCTCTTCCATTGTAAAATCACCAGGAATAATCAAATCAATTTCCGTCTCATTCGGCACAACCAGGAAACAATCTTCAAAACATTTATAATTAATTTTCTGCGCTGGTGCAGGATTTAAGATTAGCTTGATGTTATTCTTCCGGCATATAGCCGCCACATATTCGATCGTGTTCATAGGTATTTCCATTTGAATTAAGCAATAGCTCGCATTTTCAAAAATCGATTCAAAAGAGCTCACTTGCTCCACACTCAGTCGTGAGTTAGCACCCGGGTTAACAACAATATTGTTATCACCGTTATCCGAAACATAAATATACGCATTACCTGTCGGGAGCATTTCGTCGAATACAATTCCGCTTGCATCGACACCATTCTTGATTAGACCGTTATATAGCTCACGACCATAGAGATCATTCCCTACTCGACCAATCATGCACACTTTACCGCCTAATTTACCTGCGCCTACAGCTTGGTTCGCGCCTTTACCTCCAGCAGCATTCTTAATATCATTCGTCAGGATCGTTTCACCAACCTTAGGGATATGGGAAACTCTCAAGATGATATCCATATTTAAGCTACCTACAATTACGATCTTCTCATTGGGAGATTCATCTGCATTTCGAGGTGTAGCTACACTTTGTCTACTAGCAATAGATGGTTCGTAAACAAGCTGCTTTGCTTCAACTTCCGGCTTAATTTGTTTAATCAGAGACAAACATGCAGCAAAGCCCATATCATAAAGTGGATAAGTCACTGAGGTAAGTGTCGGTGTTACCAGCTCGCAAATATAGGTATCACCAAAGCCAATTACCGAAATATCCTGTGGAATCTTCATCATCAATTCATTAGCAGCGATGTAGGCACCACATGCAATAACGTCATTACTAGTCATTATCGCAGTCACACCCTTGGATAAAAGTGTTCTAGCCCCATCATATCCAACCTGCTTATGATTACTGATAGCGCTTTCAACAAACAGACTTTTATCAAAACTTATATTGTTGTCGTAAAGCGCCTTCTTATAACCTTCGAGTTTATCTGATGCATCTTGATTGGATAAAGGACTACTGATATAACCAATCAGCTCATGCTTCTTGTCTATCAATTGCTGAGTAGCGATATAGGTACCCTGAGAATAATTAAAATAGACTTGGTTTACATCATTGTCATCTCTCCGATCGACCAAAACAACAGGTATCTGATCATCGATATATTCAGCAATGTCCCGTCCATTCACGCTTGATGATGGGGCGAATAGAATCCCTTCCACATTACGCTCTTTAAGAATCTCCATATATTTCTTTTCTCTAAGTTCTTCTCCATCCGTGTTGCAAATGATAACACTCATATTCTCTTGATAGGCCGCATCTTCTACACCACGAGCAAACTGCTTATAGAAAGAATCGGCAACGTCAGCAATCACAAGACCAATCGTTGCAGTTTTTGCTGCCATTCTTCTCATGACCTTCTGATAGGGGATGTAATTATGTTCACTTATGATTCTAGCAATCTTATTCTTAGTCTCTTCTCCAATGTCCTGATCTTTATGGTTCAGTACTTTGGAAACTGTTGCAATAGAAACCCCAGCAAGCCTAGCGATATCTTTGATTGTCATAGAAATAGATTCCGAAGGACCTTGACCTGATTTATAAATCGTCATTATTGAAGTACCTCATGTTATGAGACATAATCTTACGAAAATAGTTTAGGAAAGTGTTTTCTTAAGCTAAAAATAGCACACTTAAAAGTCTGAGTCAATTGAATTATTAAAATTATCATTTAAGTAAAATAATTCACATATTTAATCATAAAAAAGACCACTCATCAGATTAATTACTGAATTGTGGTCACTTTCCTAATCATTCTTTTTTTACAAACATCTTCTTACCAAGGGGCATTTGTACGTACAAATCCTCAGTGCTTGCCTCACTGCAAATGAGCTTCGACATTTTTTTTAGCTTCGCAATCACCATGAACTTGAATGGTATTGTCATAATCATTTCTCCAGAGCCGATTTTTAATGCAAAGCCATATTCAAAACCAACTTGTATACAGAACTGTTTAACAATTGAGATCGCTATGTCATTATCTGTATGTTCAAGATAACCACAATTGATGACAACATATATTTTAGGTCGCGTGTTATACTCACTAGCCTGCTGCTCAATGTAATTCCAAAAGGACAGTAAGGTGGATGGAATGCAATCAGCATAGAGCGGAAAAGCCATAACAACCTTATCACTATGAAATAATTGATCACCTAATTCATGATGATTATCGGAACTTAATGTTACACTGCTACAACTTACTTCTTGCTTCTTTAAGGCTGTTTCAAGATGAGACAAATAAATAGCTGAACTGGATTCCGTACTTCTAGGACTAGCGTTAAGTAAAAGAACTTGCTCCATTACGAGTCACTTATTCCTTTCAATACTTCAGCGATTCCTTCCTTCTTACAGAAGATCACTTGATAATTTCTATAGCTCATATGAAGTGCATTTCGGGCTACCAAATTCTCAAAAATATGTTTTTCTTCATCAGAAATATCCCCATATCCGATTATAATGACATCCTTTTGTTTAACATCTCTTTGAACCTGATGAATTTCATTTTCGTGTAGCCTTAAGAGTTGCTGTTGAATAGGATTAGTACGATCCAATATTCGTTTAAGTGGCGTATCATAACAACCGTATTTGACTCTGGATATATAAATAACCGTTTCACATTGTATAATATCTCGATTAATTTGTACGGCATCATCTTTAAACACACATTTTCCTGGTGTCTTAATCCAGCAAGTGTAACATCCAATACAGGGGCTTACATTTGCCGATTGTACATCAACAATTTTAGCCTCCTGCAGATGTAGTGGTAGTTCACTATACATTAATTGTACATCGGTCAATAATAAAGTTTGCATGTATGCCCTCCAACAGATTGTACAAGTATTTCAATATGTAATTCAATCCATTATATAAGACTTACATCTTTTGCTCAATTAACAAAACCACGAATCAACGAGGCTAAGTGTGCTAACAGCAAATAACCCGCCCTGAATACAGCCAGAGCGGGTTATTGTCGTTATTTATATACAGTGATTTTTTTCGATTTTCTGATTGTTATATTCGGTTAGCCCAGAATTGGTTTATCACCAAGCGTCACAATAGGTGCCTCACATCCATGTAGCTCGAAGAGAATTAGCTCATTCTCACCTTCACGTAATAGTGGAGCAGGAATATAAAGCGTCTGTTGCGGTCCAATTTCCCAGTAGCGTCCAAGATTGAAACCATTGAGATAAGCAACACCTTTGGTCCAACCTTTGAACTCGAGGAATGTATCCGCAGTTTGATTAACGTGGAACGTACCTTTATAGAAGGCTGGTGTTCCATGTTCAGCTTGTTTAGAGCCTTTTTCACTGAAAGAAAGGTTTTCTAATGAAGCAAGCGGCAATGTATGTATCGTCCATCCATATAAGAACTGATTGCCCAATCGAATGCCTTCCGTGATCCCTTTAGGGTCATTCATGTATGGACCATAATTAATACGACCTGTATTTTCCACAAGAATTTGTAGTAGGATACCATCCTGCGGGATCGTGATCTTAATAGGCTCTTCCGTCTTCCATCTACTTCTCACACCTACATATTCACCATTCACAAACACGAGCGCGCGATCATGAACCTCCTGTAAGTTTAACGCGCACTCCTCACGTGGACCTTGTACTTGTGTCGTGTATAGAATAAATCCATAGTCTTGACCGAGCTGCTCCATCGTCTCGGGGCATGTTCTCTGTACCGGACTCGATAATTCCTCCAAGGATTCGAACAACCCAGCTTGCTGAGTCAGTTGAACTTGACCGTAACTACGCTTTTGGATAGGCTCTGGTAATTGTAGAGGTGGCAAATCGATATACTTTGCAAGCACTTCCCGGAAAGCATAGAATTTATCTGTAACATCTCCACATTCGCTAACAGCAGAATCATAATCATAGCTTGTTGTAGTCGGATTATAGCCTTCTTCCCCACAGTTCGCACCATTATAGAAGCCAAAATTCGTGCCCCCATGGAACATATAGAAGTTTACCGAAGCCTTCAATTCAAGCATATCCTCAAATACTTTGGCTGCATCTGCTGTATCACGTGTATGATGCGGGTTGCCCCAGTGATCAAACCAGCCGTTCCAAAATTCCATACACATATAGGGATGATTCTGCTGATATTCTTCTAATTTATTGAAAGCCTCTTCAGCACGTGATCCAAAGTTAACGGTCTCAAGTACGCCTGGCACCATACCGCCTTCGAGCATAAAATTGAGTGGGCCATCGGATGTGAATAGAAGTACATCAATTCCACGTTTGATCATGGCTTCTCGTAAATAGTTTAAATACAGCTTATCATTTCCGTAGCTGCCGTATTCGTTCTCAATTTGCATCGCAATAATCGGTCCGCCATTCGTACTTTGAAGTGGTGCCAATTTGGATAATAAGACATCATAGTAATCGTCTACATGCTTAAGGAAGCGCTCATCGTAACAGCGAAGCCTCATACCAGGTTCACGCAATAACCATGCTGGCAATCCACCGAATTCCCATTCGGCACAAATATACGGACTCGGTCTAACGATCACGAATAAGCCTAGTTCATCCGCAATTCCAATAAACTTTACGAGATCAGCAATCCCGTCAAATACGAATTGTCCAGGTTTAGGTTCATGAATATTCCATGCAACATAAGTTTCAACCGTATTAAAGCCGCATGCTTTAAGCTTCAGTAAACGGTCTCTCCAGTATTCAGGAACAACGCGAAAATAATGAATTGCACCCGAAATGATCTGAATAGGTTGATCATTTAACATAAATTGATTTCCTTTAACCTCTAGTACACTCATAATAGATACCTCTCTCATTATCAATTGGTTGACGGAAGGAATTGATTCATAAACTCGGATATTTCAATAGACTTCCCTTTGTGTAATCTGGATTCTTCTGCGACAAAAGCCATTAAGTGACTACGCATAGACTCTTCTGCTGAAGATAAACTCTCTCCGTTACGAATACCATAGTGACGAACTTCATCAATAAATGAGCGAACAATGCCGAAATCACCGCCACCATGACCCGATTTAGGTGTATCTATTTTCACTTTGCGCGATTGTTGTGTAACAAACTCATTAACCGTAATCTCGTCATCTTCCATATTCCCCCGAATGTCGCCTTTGGTCCCCATAATTTGTACAATTCGAGTGTTATCTTTGGTGAATCCACACATGCTGAATGTTGCTGTAGCTCCACTAGCAAATTCCATATTTACAACTTGATGATCAACTACATTATTGTCGGTTTGATATACACATCGCCCATATGGACCCGTCTGAAGTGCTTCCATAATTCCTTCATCTGTATGATTATCTGTAATTTTACGAGCCCAGCCTCGTCCATCACCCATATAATAATTCACCGCGTGATACTGGCAATCCTTCTCAGCAGGACAACCATCCACACAGCGAAGAGGAGCGCCCTCCGGCTTATTACCTTCATGAAAATGCATCAACGATCCATACGAACTGATGCGTAAACAGGGCTCATTCATAATGTAAGTAAGAATATCCATATCGTGACAAGACTTTTGCAGAATCATCGGACTTGTTGTATCACTATTACGCCAATTACCACGTACAAAGCTGTGGGACATGTGCATATTTCCTACATTCTCATTGAGCTGGACGGAAACAATTTCTCCAATTGCTCCTTGTTCAATTTCATGCTTGATCGTTTGCCAGAACGGTGTGTAACGCAGAACATGGCAAATCGTCAGCAAGCGATTATGTTTCTTCGCTGCTTGTTCCATCTGCACACATTCACTTGGCACAGGTGACATAGGTTTCTCCAGTAGAATGTGATAGCCTAGTTCCAAGGCACGTAAGGTCGGCTCTAGATGCATGGTATCCATTGTACAAATAATCGCAACATCTGCGAGCTTTTCACCAGCCAAGATACTTTCCCAAGAAGTATACTCCTGCTCTGGTGATAAGGAGTGGTCAGTTGCAAACGATTGACGTCGGTCTCTGTTAGGGTCAGCAACCCCAACAATTACTAGATCTTCTTTATTCTCAAACGCATAGGGTGCATAAGCGCGTGAACCACGATCTCCTGCTCCAATCACAATGGCGGTAATAGGTCTAGTTTTCATTACTTTATCTCCTTCTGACTGTATCGTCGCTTTGGTAGCATGAAGGAGTGCCTAGCAGTTACGTAGCTAGACACTCCAACACTTCTTCTTTTAGTTAGCGCTCATTTTTTTGTTATAAACAGTCGTCATATCGTCAGCTACTTGTTGTAAAGTAGGGTCTTTACGAAGCTGGTTAATGAACTTGTCATACGCTTCAATTGATTCCTTACCCGTAATAACCTTTGTACGCATATCATTTACTTTTTTCAAAATTTCTGGGAAATATTTATTATAAGCTTCTGAATACAATTCTAAGCCTGGGTAAGGCGTTTTCACCTTCTTGCGCTCGCCAACAATCTCAACATTACGCTTATACACTTCATCTGACATACCAACGGCACCAATCGACATATCATCACTGATAAGATGAATCATATTCCCCATATTCCCGTCACCAGCTTTATCCGTTACACTTTGAGGCGTTGGCACCTTGCGTCCATCCACTACGTTGTAATGAACACCCTCTATACCATAGAAAGCAAGATCATTGCCTTCTTTGCCATATGCATAATCAAAGAATTCGAGTATTTTCTTCACTTTCGCTTCAGACACTTTTTTCGGAATCAAATACACACCATAGTAAGAAACACCAGATGGCGTATACTTCACTCCCTGTGGATTTTCCAGGTAAGTAACTGGCACTAAATCTGCTGTAGGTACCACGTCACGAATTTTGGAGCCAGTAACCCAAGCATGATTCATCGATAAACCAGCACCGCCTACTTTACCACCACGTAGGGAATCCTTCACTTGTGAGAATTTATAAATAGCAAAATCTTTCGGTAACAGACCTGCATCAAAAGCTTTCTTATTCCACAGCAGCGCATCACGTGAAGCATCCTCTGTAATAAGTGGAACCAGTTTATTATCCTTCAGCTTCCACTCCCCTTGCGTTCCATTGAATACGTTGTAAATGAAGTTAAGTGAAGCTGGATCAGCAGAATACGCCAACTCATCCTGTTCGCCATTGCCATTCGGATCCTTCTCTTTGAATGCTTTCAACACATCGAACAGCTCGTCCATCGTCTTGGGAACTTCAAGCCCTAGCTTATCAAGCCAATCTTTACGCAGCATCGGAAACACACCACCGCCAGTACTCGGATAGTATCTAGGAATTGAATAGTTTTTGCCATTAATCTTAGAGCTAGACCACGATTCGGCTAACCTTGGATCACTTAAATTCGAATAGTCTTTGATAAACGGGGTTAAATCCCAGAATACTTCTTGCGTAATCATTTTTTGAAGCTGCGGATTCAATAGCGTTTCAACAAATGTAACTTCTGGCAAGTCACCCGACGCCAGCATCACATTCACTTTCTCTTCTGCTGTAGAAGGTGACAGCCACGTGATATCTAGCTTTGTATTCGTCCGCTTCTCCATCTCTTTCCAAATTGAATTCGTATTGTCTATAAATTCGGGAGCATAATTGAGTGCCTGAATCTGTATCGTTGTAGGTGCACCTTCCTCGCCTGCTCCTTCTTTCCCACTGCTACATGCGGTTAATAACATACTTGATGCGATAACTGCCACGGTAGTTGTCTTGATCCATCGTTTTCCTACTGGTTGTAAAGTTTTCTTCATAAACTGAACCCTCCTGATCATTTTTTTAGTATTATAGAAAACCGTTTCTTCTTGCCTCTTTTATCCTTTTCTTTTATAAAAACTCATTCTTTTACAGAACCAACCATAGCTCCTTTAGCGAAATGTTTCTGTAAAAAAGGATAAACCAGCATAATCGGAACAGTTGCAATAACAACTGCCGCCATCTTCAATGTTTCGCTCGGCATCTGCGCACTCATGCTAGACATCGATATTCCCCCAGAGCCTCCACCCATCGTCGTTGGGTCTATAAGCATATTTTGGAGCAATACTTGAAGTGGCCACTTGGTTTGTTGATTAATAAACATCAATCCATTGAAGTAGGTGTTCCAGTAAGCTACAGCAAAGAACAGCCCAAATGCAACAATCGCTGGCAAAGATAGCGGAATAATAATTCGGAAGAATACGCCGATTTCCGTACAACCATCAATCCTTGCAGCTTCCTCTAGGCTTTCTGGAATACTATCGAAGAAGCCCTTCATGAGCAGCACATACCAACCACTCGTCAAGCTCGGAAGAATAAGTGACCATAGACTGTCGATCAACCCTACATTGCGAACAACCATATAGAGAGGAACAAGACCCGGTGAGAACAAGAATGTAAGCATGATCATAAACATGATGCCCTTACGGAATCGAAGACGTTTACGAGAAATCGCGTAGGACAAGCCTCCTGTGACCAAAAGGCTTAATGCTGTTCCTACTGTTGCTAGGAATAAGCTAACCCCGAGAGAAGTCGTGAACAATCCATTGCCCAGCAAATATTTATAAGCATCAAGCGACCAATTTTGCGGCCAAAGAATAAGGTCTCTAGCGTAATATTCAGTCGGATCGGTAAACGATAACACTACCGTATAATAGATCGGAAATATCATTGCGAGGCTTATTAGAATAAGCAAGCCACCATTCACGTAACTAAATAACCGATTCTTCCAGGTCAAGTTTAATTCGAGCATCTGATGCATCTCCTTTCTTCTGTCTTAATATAAGCTTTCTTCTCCATAACGCTTAGCTAGCTTATTCGAACCCACAACCAATATCACGCCTACAATCGACTTGAATAGTCCAATTGAGGTACTATAACTAAATTCACCTTGCCTAATACCAACTCGGTATACATACGTATCGAACACCTCGCCGACATGGGCGACAGAAGCATTCGTCATCAAGTAAATTTGTTCAAAACCTGTATCCATAATGGTTCCTAATCGAAGAATGAACAAAATTATAATGACGTTCTTCATTGCTGGGAGGGTAATATGCCACATTCTGCGGAATCTTCCTGCACCATCCATAACAGCAGCCTCGTATTGCTGAGGATCAACGCCTGCTATCGCTGCAAGAAAAATAATCGTTCCCCAACCAATCTCTTTCCAGATTGACTGAGCTGTAAGCATGGCCCAGAAGTAATTCGGATTAGACAAAATATCCACTGTATCTTTATTCATCGCCACGAGCAGCTTGTTAAACAACCCTTCTGATTGCGAGAACATGAGGAACGTAAGACCATAGATTAGCACCCATGACAAGAAATGCGGGATGTAAATCAAAGACTGTACGGTACGCTTCAAAATCGAATTCCGTACCTCATTCATCATTAGAGATAAAATAATCGGTGCCGGAAAAAAGAAAATTAAATTTAGAAAGGAAATACCTAACGTATTTCTAAGCAAGATCCAAAAATCATCATTTGAGAAAAACCGAATAAAATGTTCAAAACCTACCCATGGACTGTTCCAAACACCTAAGTATGGAGTATAATCCTGAAAGGCAATAACTAAATTCGTAATCGGTACATACTTAAAGATGATAAAAAACAGCAAGCCCGGTAATGCTAATAGGTACAAGTATTTATCCCTTTTTACATCTGGCCATATGGGGCGCCTTCTCGCTTTAGTATTCTTCATGAAGATTGCCCTCTCTCTTTCTTCAAATTATTGATGCATTCGCTTGAACTTCATGTACCAAATGTAAACGCATTCATAATTTTCGGCTATGAGACTTTTTTGATAAATGACTCAGAATACGTTTCCCCCCTTATATTTCAAGGATAAATAGGTGTAAACCATTCAGATTACTAGCTTAATATTTTCAGATTTCCTGTAGTTGCACTTTTATTCTGACGATTTATTCGTTATGATGAATGAAATAATTAAGCTTATCTAATCTGATCTATATCAGATGGATGAGAGGAGATTCCTATGATAAACGAATGGATCGCGAGAATTGCACCCAGAAGAGTCATCTATTGGCGGAACATTGCGTTAGCTACTCTTCTTACTTGTCTGCCCATGACCATACTAAGTGGCATATATTTGTACGTAGGTAATCAATATTTAATCAATCAGTTTCAGCAAGAAAATAAAAACATCTTACAGCAGTCGACGAAAGAAATAGACGAACAACTCAATCATTTAACTAGATTTGCTCTTAGCATGGTCGTTAAGCCGTTATTTAAACCTGACATCGCAAATGCAGATTTTGTGAACAGCTATGAAGAGACACAGCAATTACTAGACACATTAAGGTTAATAGAAAACGCCAATCCGGCGATTGATCAGGCGTACTTATATATAGCAGGTCAGAATAAAATACTAGAACCATCTCTTGGTCTGCGATCTCTAGATGATCCTGCTCAGACAGCATTGTGGCAAAAGCTATTACAAGGGAATAACGATATATTCTGGGAGCATACTCTCGATCGCCCCTTTATTACAGCAGGCACAGGACACGCAATCGTGATGAAACTCCCCTTTAATGGACAAACTCCATATGGCGCTATCGTTCTTTATATTAATCCGAATAAACTACATTCTATTGAAAGCTCAGATCAAGCGACATTTCTACTAGATGGAGAAGGTCATATTGTCGGTCAATCCGCAAAAGGTGAACAATATCAAGATACATTGCCCCTCATTTCGGAGCAGCTTGCAGCAAGTAAGCCGACATACGATAGCGAGTCACAATTTCAAGTGCCGATGCCAAGCGATAAACTAATTGTTAATACTGTATCATTCGAGAAAATGAGTGGAATATGGACCGTCGTGTCCGGAACACCTACTTCTGCTATTACGGCGCCTATCGCGCCTTTTACCCAAATGATGTTTATTTACTGGGGTATAATCATTATTGCCGCATTAGCGCTTAGCTGGTACGCGTCGAGGCGTATGTCCCGACCAATCCGTAAAATAATGGACTTATTTGGGGTAGGTAAGACAGAGTCATCCTCTATGCATAATGAGATTGAATTTATCGAGAAGAAATGGGAGCAATTCCAAATTAATAGTGAGCAGCTACAGAATCATCTCAATCTTTCCATGCCAAAGGTTCGCGAAGCCTTTATTAATCAGTTTGTTTTGGGACATACTGTGCATTTAACCGAGCAGGAAATTCATAAGAAGCTAGATACCGTTCAGCTTGATATTGCGAATAAACATTTTGCAGTTGTCGTCTATCAGCAGCACATGCATCGTGAAGAACACCAGAGTCTTACACCTTACGATCAACAGCTACTCACCTACTCTGCACGCAATATTATGAATGAAATGGCAGCCGAGTCGGCTTCATACGTACATACCATTGATTTTATTGATGATTCCATTGCACTCATTTTGATTTTGCCACCATCAACACATTCAGTTGACGAGGAAAAACAGAGCCTTATGCAATTATGTACGCAGATGATGAATATGATGGATCAGCTACTGCGAGTTCCTGCAACACTCGTTCTTAATGGTCCTACTTATCATTGGACAGACGTTCCTCATGTGCTCGAACAAGCACGAAGAGCCCTTAACTATCGTAAGTTTAATTCGAACAGTCAGCTGCTGGAAGCAAGTGTAGTTCTTGAGCAGGTCCATTCGCATTTTGAGTTTCCATTTGAGCTTGAACAAGAATTCACCCATACTCTTAACCTTGGTCTGGAAGAGGAAGCCATCGATATGTTAACGAGGTTCGTTGGTGTATTACAAGATGATGCAGCTCCGGAGTGGATTGTGCATCAAGGATTAATGCGTCTAAAGAGCAGTTTGTATCGATCCATGCTTCAAGCTGGATACAATCCATATACCCTTTATGATGGCGTGAAACTACAAGAGGAGCTTTATGCTCTGCGGGATGCTCAGGAATGTATACAATGGTTCCGTATCAAAATCATTAGACCCTATATCGATTTACTCAAGAAAAGTTATCATCACTCCATGAAACAAATTGTAGATCAGGTCATCACAGAGATCGAACACAATTATATGGATCATGTTTCACTTGAAACCCTTGCATTAGAAGCTAATATAAGCGTCTCACAACTAAGTAAAGCATTTAAACAAATGACAGGCTCCAATTACATGGATTACTTAACAGCTGTCAAAATGAATAAATGCAAAGAACTACTCATTACGACTGATATGAAAATCAATGAAATAGCTGAATCAGTCGGTTATCAGCCTCCCTACTTCAATCGAGCTTTCAAGAAGATAGAAGGCATTACACCTGGACAGTATCGTAATCAATTCCAATCGGAGAAATAAGCAGAAAAGGAGCTATGCCTAAAGTAGAATTTACTACTTAAGAGGCAAGCTCCTTTTGTACATAAGTAGACCAAACAAACTCTAGCGACACTCCCAACACACTTTCAGTTAGGGTTAGTCGATTTCAGCTCTGAGATGAGATAAGATTGCAACTGGTTTGCGGCCAACAACAAGGCTGTTATCTTGTACATAACCTTCTTCACGATTCTTAAGCTCGTGAATGAGTGCCGAACGCCAATATTGAATACGTTCTTGCAACTTAGGATTATGTATTAAATTTTGTTGTTCACTAGGATCATGTATTAAATCGAAGAACTGTTCCTCACCTGTTTGAGAGTACCAAATATACTTTTCCTCGCCATTCGTTACCCATTGATTAGATACAATTCCTTGAACATGCTCACCATGTAAATATTCACGCCATGGACTTGCTAGCGAATCCTTGTTAGCTCGTGCTAACTTCCATATGCTTTCCCCTTCTACTGAGCTTGGAATCTCTGTTGAAGCAGCATCTAGTAGTGAAGGCATAATATCGCGTAATTCAATCACTTCGGAAACTACAGAACCTTTGTCTAGGTCCATGTGGCCTCCCAAATCATTCACAATAAAAGGAATATGAGCGCTTCCTTCATAAGGTAAGGACTTTCTGAATAAATTATGATCCCCTAGTAATTCACCGTGATCGGATGTAAACATAATAACCGTATTATTTCGCTCACCATATTCACTAAGCACCTGCAGAAAACGACCAATTTGATGATCAATATGTGTAATTAAAGCATAGTATGCGGCCATTGCCATTTTTAATCGGCGCTTTGGAACAATGCCTTGAGAAGTAATTGGATTGAGTCCATTCAATTGCGGATCTTCCTTCTTCGCCCATTCTCCGACAACAGGTTCAGGAAAATCTGCATCTTTATATAAATCAAAATACGTTTGCGGCGGATCAAGTGGAGAATGAGGACGTACGAATGACATCCACAGGAAGAAAGGTTTACTTGGATCTCTACGTCGTAAGAAATCTATCGACTGACTGACAGTCCAATTCGTAGGATGCAGGTGTTCTGGCAGCGTCCAAGGTCGTGCAACTGTGGAAGCATTGCAGTCTAGCCCTAGATCAAGCAGATCTGCTCCTGGAACTTGTCCACGAAGCCATTGCAAGTAATCATCAACCTCATCATAATGCTCTTGAACCGCGATATCATGTTTATTGCGATTATAGTGTAGATAACCATCATGCAAGACAACATTATGAAATCCGAGCAGATTACGCGCAGGATATACATGCATTTTACCAACACATTGTGTATGATAGCCGGATTTAGCCAATTCTCCTGGTAACGTAGTTTTATAATTCCACGGTACTCTTTCCTGATAGCCGACACGTCCGTGACTAGCTTGCTTAAGACCTGTGAAAATGGCTGCACGAGCTGGGACACATGTTGGCGTAGCAGAATAAGCATGATCAAATCGCACGCCAGTTCGAGCTAATTCATCCAGGTTAGGTGTTTCCACTATTGGATGTCCTAATATACTAAGACAATCAAACCGCATTTGATCTACTGTAATTAATAGAATGTTGGGTTGCTTAGACTCAGTATCTGGTTTCATTTCGATCGTCTCCTCTTGATGCAAAATTTTAAAAAGTCTGATTTATACCAAAAGGATAGCTCATTCCCGAATGGAGTGCAATGATAGATTCGACTCCACTCTTCTTTTAAACATAAAAATACCCCTTAGAATAATCATCGGATAACTTAAAGTTCATCCAATGATTATTCTAAGGGGTGTACCTCACATAGCTAGTAGCCGATCATAATAATGAATCGTCTAAGCGATATATTAAAGCATAATTTTGCACATATCATTCGTGAATTGTACAGGATCTTGAATTGGCAAGCCTTCAATTAGAAGGGCCTGATTGTATAATAAATTCGTATACAGATTAAGCTTCTCTTTATCTGCACTATAAGCATCTTTTAGTGACTTAAACACTTCATGATTAACGTTAATTTCCAATACCTTGTCAGCTTTAATACCTTGGTTATTAGGCATTGCTTTCAAGATTTTCTCCATTTCAATCGTAACTTCACCTTCCGTAGATAAGCATACAGGGTGAGTTTTCAATCGCTTAGAGGCTCTAACATTCGTCACTTTGTCAGCTAGAACATTCTTCATTGCTTCGAACAGCTCTTTGTTATCGTTCACTTCTTCATCTGATTGTGCATCATCTGCATCAGGCTCAATTCCAAGGTCGCCACTTGATACGGATTTAAATTCTTTCTCTTTATAAGTACCGATCATCTTGATTGCGAACTCATCCACATCATCGGTGAAGTATAGAATCTCATACCCTTTATCCGATACCATCTCTGTTTGTGGAAGCTTCTCAATTCTTTCAACCGACTCACCAGAAGCATAATAGATGTACTTCTGATCCTCAGGCATTCTCGATACATATTCATCTAGCGTAACTAACTTCTTCTCTGTGGAAGAATAGAACATAAGCAGATCTTGCAAGACATCCTTATGCGTTCCGTAATCATTATAGACACCAAATTTCAACTGTCTGCCGAAGGCATTATAGAATTGAACATACTTCTCTCTTTCATCCTTCAACAAGCTTTGCAGCTGACTCTTGATCTTGTTCTTAATATTCTTGGCGATTAGCGTTAATTGGCGATCATGCTGTAGCATCTCTCTTGAGATGTTCAGGGATAGATCTTCGGAGTCTACTAAGCCCTTAACGAAGCTAAAGTAATCAGGAAGCAGGTCTGAACACTTGTCCATTATGAGCACACCATTGGAGTATAGCTCTAGACCCTTCTCAAATTCCTTCGTGTAATAATCATACGGCGTATTCTCCGGAATGAATAAAATCGCGTTATATACTGCCGCTCCATCTGCCTTAATATGCACATGCGTAAGCGGCTTATCAAAACCATAACGCTTCTCTAGATAGAAATTCTCATAATCTTCTGGTGTAAGCTCACTCTTGTTCTTACGCCAGATCGGTACCATACTGTTAATCGTTTGCTCTTCTTGATATTCCTCGAATTCATTGTCGCTACCTTCTTTAGGTCTTTGACCCTTCATATCCATCTTGATTGGATAGCGAATGAAGTCCGAGTATTTCTTAATGATGGCTCTTAAACGATACTCTTCAAGATACTCATCATACTGATCATCTTCTGTATTATCTTTAATTGCCATAATAATTTCAGTACCTACTGAATCCTTCTCACATGGCTCAATGGTGTATCCATCTGCACCCTTTGATTCCCACTTGAAAGCCTCATTACTACCGAAAGCTTTACTGATTACAGTAACTACATCTGCCACCATGAAAGCTGAATAGAATCCAACCCCAAATTGACCAATGATATTGTAACCATCCTTCAGTTCATTTTCTTTCTTGAATGCTAATGACCCGCTTTGAGCGATAACCCCTAGGTTATTCTCAAGATCCTCTTTGGACATCCCAATACCTGTATCGGAGATTGTCAAAGTTCTATTAGCTTTATCAATCATTACTTTGATGTAATAATCTTCTTGATTGAACACCAATTGATTATCAGCTAGAACTTTGTAATAGTTTTTATCAATGGCATCACTTGCATTTGAAATAAGCTCTCTTAGGAAGATTTCTTTGTGCGTATAGATGGAGTTAATCATCATTTCTAATAATCTTTTGGATTCTGCTTTAAATTGCTTCTTGGCCATGAATAGATCTCCTCTCGATATAAACATACTGTAATGGACAATTTGATAAACTGAATCAAGCTCTATTTTAGCACTCATTCCTCCCGAGTGCTAACTCTTATTTTTATATAACATAAATTAATTTTTAGTGTCAATATAAAACTGGTATTGATTTTTACTATTTCCCTTTGAAACATATAACGCCATATCTACTCTTTTGCATTTAATAACTGATCACCTAAAAGGTTTACATCATACAAATCAGATAAATACTCGGAATTTTCTTTCATTTTATAAGCGGATTATTACCAAATACAGCATACGCCTTATCAATCGTTTCTAACGCATATTTCACCAGCTGTTCGCTCTGCTGCATCTCGACTAGTTTAAGCTTCCTTCATTCGTTGATCCAATAGTTCAAACACCCGCTTCAAAGCTTCCTTAGGTATGTTGGCATAACGATCACCGATACTTACTTCGTAAGAACAAGCTGTCTCGCTCGTTTCTCTTAAATAATGTGCTAAACCAATTCCTGTTTCCTTATAAATAGACACAAGAACCTCTTCCATCTGTTCTTTGGGTACATCGAAATGGACATGGAACATGTTAGACACAGGTTCGATTGGTATTGTAGAAATTGCCTGACACTGATTGAACAATCCTGCCAATTCTTTGGCATTCTCGTAATACTGCGCCATCTTATGCTGTCTCTGTTCGAAATAATAATCCGCGCTGATAATATAGGGGTACAGGCTAATGAGATCTCCACCATGACGTCTTTTCCACACCTTGGACTCGTTCGTGAAATCGGAATCCCCTGCTAGAATTGCTCCTGCAATCCCACCTATTCCTTTGTAGAAGGAAATATACACGCTATCAAAAAGTGAACAGATTTCAGCGGCAGACTTCTGATAGTAAGGCAGAATCTCATACAATCTTGCCCCATCAAGATGAAGTTTAATCCCCTTCTGACGGCAATGGGCAGAAATAGCCTCTAGTTCCTTATAATCTGGTAGCTGTCCACCAATCTCACGTTGAGGTAACTCGAGCAATAAGCATGAAATATCCTCCGTCATGTTCAGCACATCTTCCAATTGAATACACCGGCTTGGTTCTGCAAGCAGAACAGGCTCGATATGATGCAGCTCCTTCAGTCCATCCTGCTCATGAATCTCTAGATGACATAACGGATGATAGGCAACCTTCTTAAGCCCCTTCCGATCACACCATATACGTAAGGCAATTTGCTGTGCCATCGTGCCACTAGGGAAGAATACTGCTGCTTCCTTACCTAAATTGTTCGCCATTTTCTCTTGAAAGCTCTCAATCAGCCCACCTGCACCATACATATCACTTTCCAAGCTTCCATCCACATGATCTAATGCCTCTTTCAATACTTGAATATTTCGCTTGCCATGCCCCGAAATTTGATAAGTCGTGCTATTAAATGATTCTAACAAAGGATTGCTTCCGCTCATCTTTATACAGCTCCTTCTATGTATGTTAATACACATATACTAATACAAGTATATCATTAAGAATCCAATTAAGAATCTACTTAGGGATCCAACTACGATTCGATTAAACCTATGAAATCATAGCCTCTAGAATGTATTTTTTGAAAATACGTAGAGGAAGAAAGGTATCATTATATAATTCACTCGTAAACACAACTACAAATTGATGCTCAGGTGACACGATGATATATTGACCGCCGTATCCCATTGCAAAAAACAGATTTGGATCATAGGCCTGTCTATTTTCGTCCACCAGTACCCACCAGTGGTAGCCATATGAACCGATGGAATCATAAGTATGATACTTAGCTGATGTTGAACTGGATATCCATGAATCAGAGACAATAGGCTTATTGAGCCATACCCCGCCTTCCATCATCATAAGCCCAATTTTTAGCATATCAGCTGTTTGTAGACATAAACCGAAGCCGCCGATTGAAATACCCTTGGAATCCTCGTACCAACGATAGTCCGTGATTCCTAAAGGTCGAAAAAGCACCTTCTCCGCATAAGCAGCTGTTTTTCCATTTGTCGCCTTTTGCAATATAGCACTCAATAAATGGGAACATCCGGAATTATAAGCCATATGAAGACCTGGATCAGTTTCCATCTTCGTCTCAAGAATAAATTTAACCCAATTCTTACTGTTGATCATCGGGAACGGCCGTCCACCCCATGCTCCAAACTCACCCCATTCCCATCCAGGGGCCATCGTAAGTAAATGCTCGATTGTGATCTGTTTCTTCTCATCCTCAACATCAGAGAAGTAATGTGAAATTGGCGTATGTATACCTTCAATTAATCCTTTATCAATCGCAATCCCAATCAGAACCGAAAGTACACTCTTCGTAACGGAATTTATTTGAAACAATTTATGTTCCATTTTCTTATTTTTGTAGTATTGGTAGACAGTCTCACCCCTATGGTAAATAAGACAAGAAGCGATCTTCTCTTTCTTAATTGCCTGTTCCAGTTGATTTAATCTTTCAGACTCAATATTCAAATAGATTCACCTACTTATATTTCACTGGAATTTGATACAAATTCATTGCCAGCTTTAATGCGTTATCCATATCTCTAATTGCGAGGAATGCTGGTTCTAACGTATCCTCTGGAATATCCACAAATAAATCAATATGGAATTTTAAAGTCGTTCCAAGCTGTCTTCCGTATGGCGATTCTGGTGGAAGTGCAAAAGGACGCAGTTGGACTTGGTTGCCACCTCTTCCACGATCCCTGATAAACCAAGCAATGAATTCTAGTGCATTTAACCCATCTATCGTTCGATCAATCCTAAATTCAAACTGAATTAATACCTCATTAACAAGTCCACCATTCGTACGATATAATGTGCCATGTGGTAAATGTGCATATTGTGAGAGCTTTAACAATTCACTATCTATTGGCTCTAAATTATCGATCCCGCTTTCAATCTCATTAACTCCTGTTAAACGCATAATTGTAGAATGAAAGTTGTTAATATCATCTGGATAACCACTCATATTTAATCTCTCACTTTCTGCAGGATGCATGTATCTGTAAATTTTTACTAACATCAGTTCTATGATAGCAGTAGTCTCCTTGATCATCAATGTATAGAATCGTATCCAGAAGGCCACCTTAAGAAAGTTATCAAGATCTACAGGAGGGATTTCTATGGCCAAACCAGATAATCGTGCAGACAATGCGGAACACCTGCAAGCGCATATCGAAAACACAGAAGCTAATCTACAAGAAGCACAAGATTACCTTGATGAGCATGCGAGTGAAATAGCACCTCAGGAAAGACAAGCAATTGAAGCCAAGAACGAGCGTCGCCAAGAAAGCATCGATTCCTTTGAGGCTGAGAAGCAAGACGAACTAGGGCAATAACAATTTCATGCAAACAATAAGCAGTTATTCCGATATCGGATGAAACTGCTTATTTTTTTAAAAGCTCTGCCGTCCAGTTTGCAACGATGACCCAATCGATAACAATTACAGCTAATCTGTCTAAAAGTATCACTCTTTGGTCTCTAAAAAAGCGCTTGCATTTTCAAAAATCTGTTTTATAATACTTGTATACAAGTATACTTCATTCTAAAAAGAAGGTGAATATATGACCGAATCAAAGGAATTTCTTTATCCTGCAAAATGGCTTTCAAAAGCCTCCACTGGTGATCGTGTAACATGCGAGCTTAGAATGCGGATTATTTCCGGCTTGATTGAAAGCGGTTCCATATTATCGGAAAATAAATTAGCTGCAGATTTTGAGGTGAGTCGTTCACCGATTCGTGAAGCACTAAAAACACTTGCATCTGAAAATTTGATTCGCTTAGAAAGAATGGGTGCAGTTGTCCTTGGTTTAACAGAGAAAGAAATTGAAGAAATTTACGATGTCCGTTTACTCATTGAAACATTTGTATTTGAACGACTTGTAAAAATAGACACAAAAGCGCTAGTAAGGGAACTTAGTAAAATACTTGAAATGATGAAAATCGCCATAAAATATCGCGACCCTGATGAATTTTCATACCAGGATGTCCTATTCCATGAAACGATTATTCGGGCGATTAATCATTCATATATTTTGATGATATGGAATAATGCAAAACCCGTTATGGAGGGTTTCATTCTTTTATCGATGCGCGTCCGTTGCGAGGAAAAGTACGATGACTTTGCACGGATTGTGAAAAATCATCAGCTGTATATTGAAGCGATAGATACAAAGAATAGAGACCTCATGGTTCAATCATTACATCAAAACTTTGATGATGTTCAAGGTAAAGTAGAAGATCTTTGGATGTCACAACAAATGCTATCTAAAGGAGTAGAGAAAGAAAAATGACTAGCTATATGTTAGGTATCGACATTGGTACGACAAGTACTAAAGCTGTTTTATTTACTGAAAAAGGCGAAGTCATTGGGCAAGAGAATATCGGTTACCCACTTTACACACCTGATATTTCGACAGCTGAACAAGATCCTGAAGAGATTTTTCAGGCAGTATTACACGCCATTTCAAAGATAATGATCCAGCATTCTCAAAAAAAGTTATCGTTTATTTCATTTAGTAGTGCGATGCATAGTGTCATTGCCATTGATGAAAATGACCAACCCCTGACAGCTTGCATCACCTGGGCAGATAATCGAAGTGAAGCATGGGCACATAAAATAAAAGATGAGCTAAATGGGCATGAAATCTACAAACGAACGGGAACACCAATTCACCCCATGTCACCATTAAGTAAAATTTGTTGGATTGTGAATGAACATCCTGAAGTTGCAGCCAAAGCTAAAAAATATATTGGAATTAAAGAATATATTTTTAAAAAATTTTTTGATCAATACATTGTCGATCATTCCCTGGCCTCATCAATGGGTATGATGAATCTCAAAAACTTGGATTGGGACGAAGAAGCCTTAAAAATTGCGGGAGTAACACGAGAACAATTATCGGATCTCGTACCAACAACTAAGATTTTTACCAACTGTCATCCAGAATTAGCTAAACAGATTGGCATCGATCCACAAACTCCCTTTGTCATTGGCGCAAGTGATGGAGTACTTTCTAATCTAGGTGTAAATGCGATTGGAAAAGGCGAGATTGCGGTCACAATCGGTACAAGCGGTGCCATTCGAACTATTATTGATCAGCCGCAAACAGACGAAAAAGGGCGAATATTTTGCTACGCATTAACTGAAAATCATTGGGTCATTGGCGGTCCTGTTAACAATGGCGGGGTGGTCCTTCGCTGGATTAGGGATGAATTTGCATCCTCAGAAGTAGAAACCGCTAAAAGACTGGGCATTGATCCATACGAAGTATTAACAAAGATTGCTGAACGTGTCAGACCAGGTGCTGATGGATTGTTATTCCATCCATACCTAGCAGGTGAACGTGCGCCCTTATGGAATCCAGATGTACGTGGCTCATTTTTTGGATTAACGCTGTCACATAAGAAGGAACATATGATTCGAGCAGCCTTAGAAGGAGTCATTTACAATTTATACACAGTATTTCTAGCATTAATGGAATGCATGGAAGGGCCTGTAACCCGAATTCAGGCAACAGGGGGCTTTGCAAGGTCGGATGTTTGGCGGCAAATGATGTCCGACATATTCGATCTGGAAGTAGTCGTCCCTGAAAGCTACGAAAGCTCGTGTCTAGGTGCTTGTATTTTAGGTCTATACGCCACAGGGAAAATCGAATCATTTGATATCGTTTCTGAAATGATTGGCAGTACCCACAAGCATGTACCTAAAGAAGAAGTTGCAAGGGAATATAGGCAATTATTACCGATCTTTATTAATTTATCTAGAATATTAGAAGAAGAATATACACGGATTGCAAATTATCAAAGAAGCTTAATAAATAAATCATAAATAAAACTATAATTTTTGGAGGAATCTCTATGCCATTGGTTATTGTAGCGGTTGGGATATTAGCATTACTAGTATTAATCATGGGATTCAAATTAAACACATTTATTTCATTAATCATTGTTTCGTTCGGCGTTGCTTTATCACTTGGGATGCCACTAGGTGAAATTGTCAAAACCGATTGAAGCCGGATTAGGCGGAACACTTGGTCATTTAGCATTAATCTTTGGACTTGGTGCGATGCTAGGCAAGTTAATCGCAGATTCAGGGGGCGCTCAACGAATTGCGATGACGCTAGTCCACAAATTTGGAGAAAAAAATATTCAGTGGGCTGTAGTTGCTGCTTCATTTATTATAGGTATCGCCTTATTCTTTGAAGTAGGTTTAGTGTTATTAATTCCAATTGTATTTGCCATTTCCAAACAATTAAAAGTTTCTATTTTACATCTCGGCATTCCGATGGCAGCTGCTTTATCCGTGACACACGGTTTCTTGCCACCACATCCAGGACCAACAGTAATTGCTGGTGAATATGGTGCAAACATTGGCGAAGTATTACTTTACGGTTTTATTATCGCCATTCCAACTGTCATTATTGCTGGGCCTTTATTTACAAAGCTTGCGAGAAAACTCGTACCTGAATCATTTACGAAAACTGGTAATATTGCCTCTTTAGGTGAACAAAAAGTATTTAAACTTGAAGACACACCTAGTTTTGGTATCAGTGTGTTTACAGCAATGCTTCCGGTTATTTTAATGTCGATAGCTACAGTTGTTACTTTGCTTCAAAAAACGATGGGATTTGAAGATAATCGTGTACTCGAAATTATCCGTTTTATTGGTGATGCATCGACTGCCATGTTAATATCCTTATTGGTTGCCGTCTATACAATGGGACTAGCAAGAAAGATTCCGATAAAAACTATCATGGATTCTTGTACAACAGCGATTACACATATTGGTATGATGCTCTTAATCATTGGAGGCGGCGGTGCTTTCAAACAAGTATTAATTAATGGCGGGGTAGGTGACTTTGTAGCCGAGTTATTCAAAGGAACTTCATTATCACCAATTTTACTTGCATGGATCATCGCAGCAATTTTACGGATTTCCTTAGGATCTGCTACCGTTGCATCTTTAACAACTGCTGGTTTAGTTATTCCGATGTTAGGTCAATCCGACGTTAACTTAAGCTTAGTCGTACTTGCAACTGGAGCAGGGAGCTTAATTGCCTCACACGTGAATGATGCTGGTTTCTGGATGTTTAAAGAATATTTTGGTTTGACTATGAAAGAAACATTTTCAACATGGACATTACTTGAGACAATCATTTCTGTGACTGGATTAGGGTTTATCCTATTACTAAGTTTATTCGTATAAGGTGAATGATCTAGTCGAGCTGATTGTTCATCACCCATGATAGGTTATAAATGATTAAAGGAGAAGGGAAATAAATGCGTAATACAATTGGTGTCATTGGTTTAGGAGTAATGGGCAGCAATCTAGCATTAAATATGGCTAGTAAAGATGAAAAAGTAGCTGTTTATAATTACACAAGGGATTTAACCGATCAACTTATACAAAAGAATAATGAACAACATATCTACCCGTACTACGAAATTCAACATTTTGTTCAGTCCTTAAAAACCCCAAGGAAGATTTTTCTTATGGTCACAGCTGGCGAAGCGATAGATTCTGTGATTCGTTCATTCCTTCCTTTTCTTGAGTCAGGCGATATTATCATGGACGGTGGGAACTCCCATTACAAGGATACTGCACGTAGGTATGATGATTTGAAGTCTAAAGGAATCGGTTATTTAGGAATTGGTATTTCTGGTGGTGAAGTTGGGGCTTTAAATGGACCATCAATCATGCCTGGGGGAGATAGAGATGTATATGACAAAGTAGCGCCTATCCTCACAAAAATAGCAGCCCAAGTTGAAGATGATCCATGCTGTGTTTATATGGGTCCTAAAGGTGCAGGTCACTTTGTAAAAATGGTCCATAACGGGATTGAGTATGCAGATATGCAGCTGATTGCCGAAGCCTTTACTTTTTTAAGGGAAAGGTTATGCTTGCCTGTTAGTGAAATTGCTGACATCTTTGAAACATGGAATCAAGGAGAACTAAAAAGTTATTTGATCGAAATCACAGCCAAGATTTTAAGAAAAAAAGATGAAAATACGGGCTTGCCACTTATAGACGCAATTCTTGATAAAGTAGGCCAAAAAGGCACTGGGAAATGGACAAGCATTCAAGCAATTGATAATGGTATACCATTATCAATCATTACAGAGTCATTGTTTGCCCGTTACCTGTCTACCTTAAAAGAAGAACGGGTCTATGCAGAAAATATACTAGCGGCCCCAGAGCATGATCATCGGATTTTAGAAAAAGATTTGTGGATTGAGTATATAAGACAAGCATTATATATGAGTAAAGTGTGCATTTACGCGCAAGGATTTACCCAATATAAAATGACTTCAGAACTTTATGACTGGAATTTGCCTTTAAAAGATATTGCGCTAATTTTCCGTGGTGGCTGTATCATTCGTGCGGAATTTTTAAACGTAATAAGTGAAACCTATCTAGCACAACCGAATCTGAAAAATTTATTAATCGCACCCTATTTTGCGGAAAAAATCAAAAAGTACCAAGTCGGATTGCGAAAAGTTGCATGTGAGGGTATCAATGCAGGTATCTCGTTTCCGTGTTTAAGTACCTCGCTTACCTATTACGATAGTTATCGGACAAGCATTTCAAATGCCAACCTTTTGCAAGCACAACGCGATTATTTTGGTGCCCATACGTATGAACGAAATGATTCAGAAGGATTCTTTCACACAGACTGGCAATAATCAATTGTGACAAAATCACTTGGTATCAGATACCTATAAGAAAACTGGCTGGTGCCTGACACCAGCCAGTTTTTGCTGAAAATACATGAGCCCTTAGAAGTGCTTACTGATGAACTCTATGGCTTTACGATTATGATCTCCTGTAACGGTATGTCCAGAGAATGGATATGGAATGATCGTTTTCTCCGATTTGACACGATTATAGGCAGCATAGATCGTCTCCGGCATCGTGATTAGATCCTTCAGACCGACTGTCACGAATAGGGGGATGTGTATTCGATGAGCCAAGTTCATGTTGTCGTAATAACTAAGCGTCTCAATCACCTTGTTCAGTTGTTCGGGAAACCGTTCGATGAACGATGCCACCTCCGTTAAGGAACTGCTTGAATTCATTATTCCATAATCCATTTGACACATATTCGGGATATGGGCCACCGCGATCGCCGGTTTGTCCGACAAGGCTGCTGCAATCATTGCCAATCCGCCCCCTTGGCTCACGCCTGATACGCAGATGCGAGTATGATCAACCTCTGGTTGTTCACTAACTAGGTCTAATGCTTTAATAGCATCAATCGTGATCGCTTTGTAGTAACAGGTATCGGGGTGTAAAATTCCTTGCGTAATCCAGCCCTTGGTCATCCCATAATCCTGCGGAATCAAATTGCCCGTTTCCCCAGCTTGGCCCCGAATATCGATTGCGAATACCGCCATTCCCATCAGAATATAGGGAGCGTATTCCTCTGGATATCCTTTGCTTCCCGAATATCCATGATAATACACAATACAAGGTAGCTTCTCATCACGCGAAAACTTTGGAAGTAAATACCAGCCATGAATTGGTGTTGCATCGAAGCCTTCATACTCTATCTTATAAACTTCCATATAAGTAAATGGCGTTTCCACAAGAGTCCTCTTTGAATTCAGAGGTTTGGAAGCAAATTGCTTCAACGTTATATCCCAATATTCATCGAGATCTGATTGAGACGTTAATGGTGGAGATATTTTCTCAAGGTCTTTAATCTTTCTAGATATCGCATGACTCATTTCGTTAGTCGACTCCTTATAACCTATGAATTATTATTCTAAATATTTTAAATGATAAAACCATTTCGTATTACAGTCGTCATTATAGATCCTTCCATTTTGCCCACATTTCTTGTGGATTCAGCTCGTAAATTTCATTCTCCCTAAACATAAATTGGTGCATGATAAATTCCCTCCGGATCGTTGCAAAATCTTCATGGAAACTTTTAATAAATTGATTGATTTCCTTCTCGGTATACTTCTGTCCTTTATTCAACTTCAACACTAGATGCTCTAGCACAATAAGTTTCTTCTTTAGCTGAGCAGGTACACTTTTCAATTCCCCTTCGGATGTGAAGAAGTTTCTAATGACAGAGTCTTTCATTCGTTTATGGTCATCATTCACAGTGTCCGCATCTCCTTTGGAATTATTTTTTTTGTAAATCAAATTTTCGGTGGCGGTGGCGTTATTCTTGATGAAGTAATGATTTAATGAAAAATAAATCGTATTTTTATCTCTTCGCTCGTTAATCAGACTAGCTTCTCGCAGTTTCGTCGCATGATGCGTTATTGTTGCAGGTGTAACATACAGCTTTTCTGCCAACACTTGACCATTAAGTTCCCCGTCAGCGAGCAGAATTAAAATCTTTATTCTTGTAGGGTCTGCAAGCGCCTTATGATAGCTGACCACCTTTTCCAATTGCATAAGTCAATCAACCCCCCTATCTGATTTGATAATCATCTAATTTAATAATCGCTAAATTAGATGATATTATAATCGTAATAATCTGTCAACTCAAAGATTTGCGTTGGAACAGCAAAAAGACACGGAATTTGAACTCCGTGTCTTAGTATTTATTTTTTGTTAAATCGCCTGAAGTCCTGCGGCGTTCAGGAAGTTCCATGGTTTGTTGTAATTGGGCTGGAAGAAGAAGTCAACGAATCCCAGCGCATCGATAGTCATCCGATTCTGGATGCAAACCGAGATAGTATTGATAGATTGCGTCAAATCGACTTTGGACATCACTTGTGCTCCGACTATGATTCGAGTTGCTTCATCATAAACGACTTTGAAAGTAACTAATTCAGCAGTTGGCATAAATTCAGGACGATAGCTATCTGCTATTGTAACGTTTTTCACATTCATACCCAAGGAAATAGCCGCAGTTTCTGTCAAACCAGTCGATGCGATGTTGTAGTCATATATTTTAATGCCTGAGGTGCCTTGCGTACCCATATATTTAATAGTTGGATTTACTAAGTTGTGCGCCACTAAAGCACCCATTCGCACTGCGTTAGTAGCAAGAGGGATGTAAGCATGCTCGCCTGTCGGGTTGTATTTAATTGCACAACTATCGCCAGCGGCATACACACCCGCCTTACTAGTACGCATATATTCATCGACGATTATTGCGCCGTTATCCAATCGATCTACTTGATCTTTGAGCAGTTCAGTATTGGGCCTAAATCCGATGCAAAGAATAACCAGATCAGCTTCGTATTCTCCTTTGGTAGTAATGACCTTCGATATTTTGCCGTCAACACCTTCAAATTTAGTTACAGTCTGCCCCAAAGCAAGGCGTATAGAGTGATCAGTCAAAGCTTTCTCAGCAACCTCAGTAAATTCTGGGTCCAGGTATTTATTCAAAGCACGGTCAAAGCTATCGATCAGCGTAACCTTTTTGCCATTCATTTGAAAAGCCTCAACGAGCTCAATACCAATATATCCTGCGCCGACGACAACGATATTTTGCGCTGTTTTGGCTTTGTCGATAATCGTATTGGAGTGATTGAAATTTTTGCAGAGTAGAATATTGTCCAACTCAATGCCTTCAATGCCTGGCATAATTGGCCATGACCCTGTCGTTACGATTAACTTATCATAGGTTTCTTCCATTTCCTCGTTCTTTAAAAGATTCCGAACACGCAATGTTTGGTTAGCTGTATCCACAGAAATGACTTCGTGCTGCATATTCATAGTTACGCCAAGTTCCCTTAACTGCTCCGGAGATGAATAGAACAAGCCTTGTGGGTCTTTAACTACTCCACCTACATATAGTGCGATTCCGCAGGACAAGAAAGAAATGTTATCATTACGCTCATATACCGTGATCTCTGCTTCTGGGTAAAGCTTGGCTGTATTTACAATGGCTGATGTTCCTGCGTGTGTACACCCGATTACTACTACTTTCATGAATAAGCCCTCCTAGTATGTGCAAGTTAGTATAACTAGCAAACAATCTTGTGAAATGATTCACAATCAAAAGAACAAAAAGTACCGTATGCCTCGTCTTCAGAAGACGGAACGCCAATCCTACTGGAAGAAATGCCCGTGACATATTTCATTGACAATTTTGTATCGCTAATAATACTGATTATAAATCATTGTGAAAAAAAACACAAACACGTTAAATAGATTGGTATAATTTAACTAAAAGCAGACTTAAACGATTCGATAAGCTATTTCTTTGTTACATACACAAACCGCCCTTACCTCTTAGGGAGGAAGGGCGGCTCTATTAACGAAACATAAAATCTTTATTCTTCTGTCGGGTTAAGGTACACATCATCTTCTTCGTTATCGCGTATCGTCTTTTGCAACACTATACAGGAAACAATGAGAAATGCGCCAGCGATGCCATAGTAACCCTTTACATAAAAAGGTTCTTCTAACGTATACAATCCGATGTATTGAGCCAAAACCGCGAGAATAAAACCAGCCCAAGCCATAAAGGAGAACGCTGAAGTATTTCTATATCTGTGGTTCGGAGATTGTTCCTTTAAGAACTTATCCTCGTCATTATCCCTAGCTACCTTCTGCAAGAGGAACGACGTAATGATTAGAAGAACTCCAGTAACTGCGTAGTAACCCTGTACAGATAAGGGCTGTTTCAGCGTGTAAATGCCTACGAACTCAAACCCACAAGCCAAGACAAATGACGCCCAAGCCATAAATGAAAACGTAGGGGTATTACGACGACGATAAAAGTCTGGCTTCTTGCGAGTTGGTATAATTTCCATGTATGAGCCTCCCATAATTGGTTATAATATCATTTTACAACATTTCCCTTAAAATGACAGTACTAAAAGTACTATTTTGTACTAGAACCTGATACTAAGAGTAGATATTAGTGATACGCAAAAAAACTGACTCCTTTCGAAGTCAGTCTTAATCAATGTACCCTTTGAATGTATATTACGTAACCGTCATTTTTACAGTGTCATTGAACGCCCATAACGAGCTAAATATTCTTCCTTTACTTTATAATCTGGCATAACACTTCCAACACGTCTCCAAAATGATCTATCATGATTCATATGAAGAAGATGACATAGTTCATGGATGATCACATAATCTATAACTTCTATTGGAGCCATTGCTAGACGATAGTTAAAGGTTAGATTCCTATCCGAGCTACAGCTCCCCCATTTGGTTCTAGACTCTACAATCTCAATGCTTTTGGGTCTTACCCCTAGCTGCGTCTGATATATTTTGATTCGTTCTCCTATAACTTTCTTACAGCTTGCGATATAGAACTTCTTGAGATTTTTTTTGAGCTCCTCTTCCTCTAACTCATTCGTCTCTATTAATTCATGAAGAGAATACTCTTTGCCAAGATGAAGGAACTTCCCTGTATCATGATACTCTTTGATCTTAAGGGTTATCGATTCACGGGCAGCTGCAATATGTTGTAATTTCTCAAGTATCCATTTACCTTGATGTTCCATAGCGCTTATAATGCTCTCTTCATTTGTACCATTAGGAACTTTAACCGTTATGAAACCTATCGAATCGATATGAATTGATATTTTCTTTCTCTTTCCATATTGAACATTAAATTCTATTGTATGATTGTCAAATTCAAATTTCATAACACCCGTCGTTTCTATACCATAATTTCTATCTATCATACCTCCAAATGGTATGACTATTTGTTAAATTGTTTTCCGTTTGCTGAGCCTGTTTTTCTTCCTTTGGTGAACCACTCAGATCTAGGCTTACGTGCTGGATTTGTCCTGGGTTTAGCAGGCTTTTTGGCTGCTGGCTTTGATGATACCTCCACCTTTATAGGCTGAGCTGCCCCCATCATTGGGTAAGGGTGATCTGTTACCTCTGGAATTGTCTTGCGAATTAATTTCTCAATATCCTTGAGATACGGAATTTCTTCTACTTCGCAGAAGGAAATCGCCTTTCCACTGAGTCCAGCTCTACCCGTACGACCAATTCGATGAACGTAGGTTTCTGGGATATTAGGAAGGTTGAAGTTGATCACATGTGATAGTTCATCAATATCAATTCCTCTTGCTGCGATATCCGTCGCTACGAGCACCCTAGTTGCACCACTTTTGAAGTTACTGAGTGCATTCTGGCGTGCATTCTGAGATTTGTTCCCATGAATGGCCTGAGCAGAAATTTTCTCTTTGGTCAGTTCCTTTACAACACGATCAGCACCATGCTTAGTACGAGTAAAGACAAGTGCCGAAACAATGGATTTATCCTGCAAAAGCTTATTCAATAGATTTTGCTTGTTTCCCTTATCAACCAAATAAACCGATTGCGTAATCCGATCTACAGTAGAAGATACTGGCGTAATTTCTACCTTAACTGGATTAACCAGTAGTGATTTGACCAGTTTCGAGATTTCTGACGGCATCGTTGCCGAGAAGAAAAGCGTTTGTTTTTGCTTGGGCAGTCTACTGATGATTCTTTTCACATCATGAATAAAGCCCATATCTAACATGCGATCAGCTTCATCGAGTACGAGTATTTTGACATATTGTAAATCAATACTCTTCTGATTCACAAGATCGATGAGTCTACCTGGTGTAGCGATTACAATATCCACACCCTGCTTGAGCGAACGCTCCTGCGCTCTTTGCGAAACACCACCAACGATGGCTGTTGAACGCAAACCAGTGTATTGTCCATACGCCTCGATGTTATCAAATATTTGCAAAGCAAGTTCTCTTGTTGGTGTTAAAATTAATGAGCGAACACGTCGCACAGTCGTTTTACTTTGCTCAGCGCTTAATAATTGGATAATAGGTACAGCAAATGCAGCAGTCTTGCCTGTTCCAGTTTGAGCGACTCCTAATAAATCTTTGCCAGCTAACACAGCAGGGATTGCCTGCTCCTGTATCGGTGTTGGCGAAGTATAGTTCTCTTTACTTAAAGCTTTTAAAATCGCGGGTATTATATTCAATTCATTAAATGTCATTGTGTCTCCTTAATATGAACTACATATATTCTTAATCACGTAACTACAAGCTATTCTTATTGTCTTGTTGTGTCTCTATAAGCCATCCCTTTATGTCGTAACAAATAAGGATAACACAAATAAGCAAAAAAAAATACAAGCTTGGTATTCGGATAGCCATCTTCATCGATCTGGAAATCCACGATTGGTTCCGTCAGTTCTGCAGAAAAAAGGCTTCCCTCAAAGGAAGCCTCTGTACAAATATTAACCTATATACTCTCCTGCTTTAATGCATCAATAATGTTTTCTCTTTTTACTTTTGAACTGGAATATAGCATGGCTGAACTAACAATGACGAATACAGCAGCAATGGCATATAGCATACTTGTCCATGGAAGTATGAATTTATAGTTAAAGCTGTTCATCGATGCTCTGTAGATCAAATACATGATGATTACACTGATTGGCAGCCCATAAAGCAGCGATTTTATGCCATAAAAGATACTTTCGTAATTCATCATTTTATTAAAGCCTTGTGGTGTCATACCAACCGATTTGAGCATCGCAAATTCTCGTTTACGAAGTGAAATGCTCGTAGAAATCGTATTAAATATATTCGCAATCGATATTAACGTAATTAATACGATAAAACCGTAAGTAAATACGGACATGAGCATAATCATCTGTTCTTCCTGCTGTCTGCTTTGGTACACATTATAAACAGACATATGACCTTCTTTTATCTCCTCAATTTGCCGTTGTGTATTCATTGGATCCGTACTTTTGAGGTAGATATAGGTTTGAATTTCGCTCATTATTTTATCGTCAATCAGTTGATTCATGACCTGTTCCGAAACAATGATGTTTAACCCACCTACTCCTTCAGAATGAATACCCATAGGGAGTTGATCTGTCAAAGCAGCAATCTTCACTTTATTTAAATCTATCCATTTTTCTGTTTCTCCACCTGTATAAATTAAATCAATACTATTGCCAACCTTCGTATTTATGGCTTTTGTTTCAACATATTTCCCTGCCATCATATCTTCGTAAATTGTCGTATCAATTACAACCGCGGCTAATTGTTCGGGGTCAACTAGCTGTTCGTAATCTGCACCAATTGCTCTAGCATAGGCTCGCAAACTCTCTTCGTTAAGTGCATTAACCTGAATATGGTAAGGATATTTTCCATTCTCAAGCATTCTATTATCCATCTTCACCCGCTCTTGCAACTCTTGTGCAATTGATGCTTCTTCTATCCAAGAGGTTACACCCAGTTTATGTATAACACTAGCTTCTGTTACATCCTTCAGGGTTGCTATGGCTTGGATCAATTGATCATTGGTTGCTGTGTCTCTACTACCCATATAGATTTGAATGTCATAATTCACACCATCCTGTGAGAGTGCAAGCGATTTGGTCAAACTGGAGGTGAAGAAGGATACTGCTAAAAACAGAACAATGCTGATGATAAGTGAAAACACGGTTGCCTTGTATCTACGTTTATTTCTCTTTAAGTTTTTCAAGCCGATTTCCGCTTCAATTCCAAAAAGCCTCCGAATGAGCTTGGACGTTTTGACAGCTTTGCCAGTTAGTTTAACATCAGTTGTTTGCCTGATTGCATCAATAGCAGAGATCTTGGAAGCCTTCATGGCTGGCAGATACGTGGATATGAAAATGGTCAGGATCGAAACCGCACAAGCAACTACTATTGATAAAGGTGTAACGATCATTATAAATTTCTCTGTTAATCCTAATGCTCCCTGAATCATGGAGTTAATGAACATAAAGGTTATGCCAATTCCCACAAGACCGCAAATAATGCCAATGGGGATCGAGATCAAGCCTATGATCATTCCTTCAAAAAATACCGAGTTTCGCTTCTGTCTTCTGGTCGCTCCCACACTTGCAAGCATCCCTAAATGACGTGAACGTTCTGAGACGGAAATAGCGAATGCATTGTAGATTAACGAAACTGACCCAATAATAATGACCCCCATAATGATCGCAGACAATGAATAAAGCGTGCTGCGCAAGCCATCATTATTTGTTAAGCCGTAATAGTGCAATAAATCATTGTTAAATATAATAGATTCTTTATCGATTGCATTTGCCTTAGCTAAATCTTCAGCATGCGTATATAAGGTGCTGTTGATCTTATTTAAGACAACCGTAGCATTCACCTTGTCAACAGCATCAATTAGACTTTCATCAACATAAGATAGGATGGTATAACCAGGAGCCCAGGTCTGTTCCCATGTCGGACGCTTGATGACACCTACTACTGTATAGCTTGCCGCACTTTTATTATTTAAGATTTCCGTATTCTTATCATCCACCAGTCGTAAGGGGTCATTCTGTGTGAGCGCTCGCTCCGAATCCTCACCGTCTTCTGCGAATCTTTCTCCAACCTCGAGTGTTAACGTATCACCAATCTTGTATTCCACTTTAGCTCCCGATGCAATTTCCTCAGAAATAACAACTTCATTGCTTGCTTGTGGAAGTCTTCCCTGACTTAGTTCAATCGGAAACTGCTCAAAGCCCTGTGTATTATATTCCCTGATAAATAAATAGGGCTTACTTTGATTGCGTCCCCCTTCTAAAGGGGCATAGCCACGATCTCTTGAGATCACCATCTTCTGAGTTGCCTCATCGTCTTTAACCGCTTCAAGCTGCGCTTTGTTCACATCTTTGTACAGGACATGCCATTCTCCGCTGTCTGCGATCGTCTGCCTTTGCATTAAATTCATGAAAGAGACGCCAAGAGTTGCAACAGCCGTCACCATCGCAACGGATATAATGACACCAATAATGGTGACAAGCGTCCGTCTTTTGTTCTGCTTTAAATGCCTTATCGTTAGTTTATTGACAATATTCATGGACGGATCACCTCATCCTTGGCGATCCTCCCGTCTTCAATCGCAATGACTCTATCAGCTTGCAGAGCAATCCGTTCATCATGGGTAATGATGATCAACGTCTGATTATAGGTTCGATTAAACATTTTCAATAAATCAATGATTTCACCGCTATTCTTGCTATCGAGGTTGCCTGTTGGCTCGTCTGCCAGCATAATAGCAGGATTGCTAATCAGTGCTCTGCCTATTGAGACCCTCTGCTGTTGTCCGCCGGAAAGCTGATTGGGCAAATGATTTAAACGGTTTTGCAGATTTAATGCTTTCACTATATCGCCAAGCTGCCTCTGATCCACCTTATGTTCATCAAGCAGCAAGGGCAGCGTGATATTCTCTTCAACCGTCAGGACTGGAATCAGATTATAAAACTGATAAATCAGGCCAATCTGCCTACGCCTAAAGATCGCAAGCTGCGTTTCATTCAGGCTATAAATGTCTGTGTTATCAACGAATACTTTGCCGTCTGTTGGTCTATCCACACCTCCAAGCATATGTAGAAGCGTCGATTTCCCAGAGCCAGACGGGCCAATAATGGCGACAAATTCACCTTTTTTTACTGAAAAAGAAACGTCATCAAGTGCCTTTACGGCTGTTTCGCCTTTGCCATACATTTTAGACAGATGTTCTATTTTTAAGATTTCCATTGTTAAACCTCCACGATTCTCGTAATGGGTTTAGTATATCTGCCTAAAATGACTATCAAGTGACTGTTAAATGACAATATAGTCACTTAACGTTTATTCTGAAATCACGAATCAATTTCAGAAATTGATTCGACTTACTTATAAAACTTTATCCGAAACTGTGCGCCCTTTCCCTTCTCACTCTTAACAACGATATGTCCATTCTGGCTTGTTATAATACTGTGAGCCATAGCAAGACCAATACCGATGCTATCTTCGCTTGCATTCTTGCCTTTATAAAAACGTTTGAAAATATAGGGTAAATCTTCCTTTGGAATTCCTTTACCGTTATCTGAAATGACAATTTCCGTAAACAGCGCATTTTCTGAAAAAGTAATGTCGATCACACCGCCTTCATGCGTATGCTCCACACAGTTTTTCAAAATATTGATCACTGCTTCAGCTGTCCAATTAAGATCACCATGAAAAGATACGGTATGATCCCCGTTTATCGAAACCGTTTGTTCTTTAATGTCCATTGGAATCAGCACTGGCTCTAACGCTTTTTGACAAAGCTTTTCCACCACGACATGTTCTTTTTTGAAAAGTACCGTTCCCGCATCGATTTTGGAAAGCTTTAATAAAGAAGAAACAAGCCACTTGATCCGTTCCAGCTGAACGTGAATATTGTGTGTGAATTCCGTTCTTTTCTCTACTGGCAGCTCAGCATCACTTAATAAATCAGCCATCACCATCATTGAGGTAATCGGAGTTTTGAGTTGATGTGATATATCCGAAATGGCATCTGTAAGCTGAATTTTATCTTGCTGCAAAATGGAGCTCTGCTCTAATAGCATGAGCGTCACTTTATAAATATCATTCTTCAAAATACTAAGCTCGCCTTCTTGATTATCGCGAACATCAAGAGAATAATCGCCACCACTAATTTGGCGTAAATAGCCAGAAAGCTTTTCTATTTCGTGATATCTCCACCTCGTAAATAATAGACTGCTACCAATTAACAAAGCAGAAATGATGACAATGAGCACCGTGGCAACGGACGAAAAAAAGGACGCTACAACAATTCCGGATAAACTGATCGAGCACATCACAAATAATATAATTTTAATTTCTCGGTTACGCAGCATCTAATCACCTACCTTATAGCCTAGTCCGCGCACCGTTTTTATTATGGTTGGGTTTTGCGGATGATCCTCCAATTTTTCTCGCAGCCTTTTGATATAAACGGTTAATGTATTATCATTCACGAAGTCTCCCGCCACATCCCAAATTTGTTCCAAAAGCTGATTTCTTGAGAGCACCTGTCCGACATGGTTAGCAAAAATTAGTAATAAGCGGTACTCTAAAGCAGTTAGCGTAATTTCATTGCCTTTTTTATAAACCTTTCCTTCGAGCATATTAATTCGAATATTATCGATCTCGACGGTATGTGTTTGAGTCTGTTTATGATATCTTCGCAAAACTGATTTGATCCTTGATAGAAGCTCCCGAATACGAAATGGCTTTGTAATATAATCATCTGCCCCCATATCAAGCCCCATCACGACATTAACCTCATCATCAATCGCTGTTAGAAAAATAACAGGAATATCGCTACGCTCTTTCACAATCTTACACAATTCGTAACCACTTCCATCTGGAAGTGATAAATCGAATAAACATAAAGTGAATTGCTCTAACCCTTCCTCTAACACCATTTTCGCAGAGGCAGCATCATAGCAAAGCACCGTAGAATAATGATCTTGCTGCAACGAATATTCAAGTCCAGATGCGATCGTTCTATCATCTTCCACAAGCAAAATTTTCATCTGATGATCATCCTTACTTTGTTTTACTCTAGATAAGCCTTATGAAGTTGACTTACGCAACTCGCCAACTTATTACATCATATTTCCAGTTATGTTGCAAAAACAAGTAAAAACCTCTCCGGCAGGAGAGAGGTCTAATCAAACTTGATTGTGTTATTTTCACCTTACATATATATTAGTATTATGATTTAGGAAGTTTAACCCAATTGAGACTGACTACTTTCACTTATGGGGTGTTGTTTTGGATGTTATTGCATGGATTGACTTAATCATTTTTTTCCTTTTGTTTGCTTTATTTGTTTATGTATTTGCCTCTGTTACAATAACTAACCTGCACAAGGCTTATTTAGCATTCCATTTTGCTATGATGTTATGGCCTTTCTGCCAGTTTGCTATAAAAGCAACGGATAACTCCGCGATTCAATTATATCTTATAAAACTCGCTTTTGTTGATTTGTCTCTGCTAGCCATTGGATGGCTATTCTTCACACTTTTCCTTACTGGTCAGTCTCCGTTTCCTCGAAGAAAAATATCCTTAGCGATTTCTGTTCCTGCTCTATTAGTAGCGCTCGCCGTAATATTCAATCCAAATGCTATGTTCGTCCAACCTATACACGGCAGTTACATCCAAAGATCTTATGGATCTCTTTTTTGGTTTACTATTATTATTTTGATAGGCTATATCTTAGTTTCACTTTATATCATGTATCTGGCTTTAGTCTCAGACAACGCATCTCGAATCAAAAAACAGGTTAAGCAAGTGCTCAAAGGGATCTTGGTGATGACTGCGTTCATATTGTCGGATATATTCCTCAATGTTGCATTCCCCCAAACCCAAGCGATAGTTCCTGGATTGACATCTCTCGGCATTCTACTTTCTGCTATCTTTTTTGTCATTGCCATTCACCGTAATAAAGTATTTGATATTGTTACCATAGCTCATCAAGATATTACTAACACGATAACACTTGGGATTCTGGTGGTTGATGATAATGAAATAATTGTAGAAATGAATCAGTCGCTGCCTCCCTACATTGACTTGCATATAGGTGACCGCTTCGATATATCAGCCATCTTCCCACAAGAAGAGCTTGTTTGCACAGCTGATTTGTTTATTAAAACTTACCAAGAATGTCCTCTGGAGAGAGGAGAAATTGAAATAATCTACAATAAAATTGACCGATGCCATGTCAAAATTCAAGTTTCGCCTATCATGGTTCGCGATACAATGGTTGGGCGAATTATTACATTTCAGGACATGAGCGAGCTGCGTCGTCTCATTGATGAGACCAAACTTCAGAACGAAATCCTACAAGACCGTAACCAATCGTTAATTGCGATTCAGCAGGAGCTTTATCAAACAAACCAAAAACTCGAGCAAATAGCGATAACCGACAGCTTGACAGGTTGTTATAATCGAAATTACTTGGCACAACAGTTACAGAATGAAGTGATAAGAAATATGAAGGATCAAATGCCGTTTTCGTTACTTCTATTAGATATCGACTTCTTTAAACTCATCAATGACACTTATGGACATATAGTCGGTGATGAAGTGATATGCAGCACTGTGGAAATAATCAAACAAACTCTGCGGCAAACTGACATTTTGGCTCGCTTTGGTGGTGAAGAGTTTATTATTTACCTACCAAATACGATTCCATCTCAGGCACACATCTTGGCTGAACGAGTCATATCTGCAGTCGAATCGAATAAGATGATCTTCCCTAATGTCAACAATTCTGTATCGATTACCATTAGTATGGGATTGCTATCTATTAGTAATTTCACAATTGAAGAATCTAAAAATTCACAAAATATTTTGAGTGAAATGTTTCAATCAGTGGACAAAGCCTTATATCAGGCAAAAAGAGAAGGCCGCAATCGAATTGTGAGTATCGTAAACTAAGCCAATCGTCGTTTCCTGCTGCATCCCTTACAACAAACGTATAGATGCCATCTTGTTCAAGTTCGGACTTTTTTTAATCAATCGAGGCAAGATATCCATCTCCTATCTTTTTCATTTGTTGCTTATCTTCTTCTCTTGTTAATAGGCCCAATCGGTTCATGATCGTTACAAAACGATAAAAGTCCCTGCTTCCTCCTCCCGGTTCAGTCACAATTCTGAGTTCAACAGCTTTATCGATAGCATCCTTAGCCCATGGTGGAACAGGACCAGAAAGAAGCTCTTTAATTTCCTGTACATCAGCTTGCAGCTTCTTGATTTCCGCAATCATAAGGTCGTTCATATGTTCGTCCTCCTTGTCGCTCTAATAATTAAATCTAAATTCTTAATACATCTTGCTACAATTCGCTCTTCATTTCTGTAACCACGACTACAAAACTGAATATTTTTTTAAAAAAATTTTCGTTCGAAATTCAAGATCCCCTTATCGATATGATCATCAAAAAGTCTTGCTGCTGCAGCCCTCCTCTATTTACCAGTCCATTCCAGTTATAATACTGTTAAAATAACACTAGGATTTCTCAATTTCATAACTGATTAAAATGACTAATCAAGTGGAGGTACAACTAGATGATCAATGGCATAAATCTAACGCGTAGATTAGGCGAACTAGAAGAAAGAATGAAGCATACTCCTGAACCTGCTTACACTTTTGCGATAGGTGACAAGGTAAGAGTAGGTAATTTTGAAGATGCGGTCGTTGAAGAAGTTTTGCATGATGGGAAGATTTATTTAATTGACTATACAAAGGTTACTAAGCATTATGACAAACCAATTACAACCGAGCGTCAGAAAAATTATTATAATTGGCTCCAAGTAAGAAAGCACATAGAAGAACAAAAAGAAAGCTTCATTAGCAATACAGATTTTAATCCACTTTTCACTTATACAAGGTTGACTGATATTTTAAATAAAATTTACGATTTTGGAATGAAATTCGATCGCGATTATCAGCAAGAATATACCTGGGAATTGGATGACAAAATTTCTCTAATCGATTCCATCTTCAGTAATGTAAATATCGGAAGGTTCGTATGTATTCAAAATGACACCAAAACATGGGCGAAAACAGGCTTTGGATTTGAAATCCTAGATGGTAAACAAAGACTTACAGCAATTACCGAATATTATGAGGACCGCTTTGAATGGAATGGTAGAAAATTTAGTGATTTATCCTCAAGGGATCAGAATCATTTTGTTAACTACCACGTTCCATTAGCAGGAGTTAAGGGACTTACAAGAGCAAAGATATTGAAATACTTCCTGCTGTTAAATACAGGTGGCAAGGTGATGAGAACAGAGTATTTGAATAAGGTTAAAGAACTGTTAGATGAGATTGAGTATACTAAATAAACTCGTACACATTGCTAATGTGATATGCGAACAGGATTTTCGAATAACCAAAACTGAAATTGTGTTTGGTCTTCTTGCGTGAAAAAGGAGCTTGCCCCTTAAGTAGAAAATTCTACTTTGGGGACAGCTCCTTATACATTTCTTAGATTAACCCAGCCTTTTGAAGCAATCTCTGAATTATACTAGCAGTTTTAGACCAAGTGCTTTTATAGGACAGTATCACCAAATAAAGGGGCTGCAGCATGTTCTACAACTTGAACTTCAGTAACTTCACTATCAATTTGCCTTAAAGCAGGAATCATAAAACCAATAGTTGAAGAGATAAGCGTAATTGCCCCTGCAATCATAAACATAACCGGCACTCCTAATACTTGTGCAATTCCTCCTGCTCCGTAAGAACCAACAGGTTGTAAACTCCCACCAACCAACAATCGAGCTGACATGACGCGTCCCCTAAGCCTATCTGGAACCATACGTGCATATAGAGAGGAACTAATTGTGCTGTAGAACGGTCCGCATACTCCGAGTCCAGCAATAACAATCATAGCAAGCCATAGTTCTCCAATAAATCCAAGAACAATCAGAAAACATCCTTGCAATAGTAAGCTTCCTAGCATAAAAATCCTTCTTTTCTTGATATCACCTAGTAGTCCAACAATAAAGAATCCGAGGACTAAACCGACCGAACTGGCTGTTGATAACATTCCAATTCCTTGCGCGCCAACGTGAAGATGTTCAATTCCGTAGGGAACAATCATTGACCAAGCTCCAACAGTACACATGTTTTTGATAGAAACGAATAATTGAATGTACAAGAGGGCCGGTGCGAATCTATAAAAATTAAGACCATCCAAGCTCTCTCGTAAGTACTTTCTAATATTAGAAACGGCTGGACTGGATTTAACATGCTCTTTTCCTGCTTGTTTATTTGATAATAGGTAGATTAGTATGGCTGATATTAAAAAAGAAAGTGAATCAACACCAATGCTGACGAATGGACCTACATAAACAATCATTAGGCTAGCTAGGATAGGTCCTGTTAGCATAGATACCGTACCCGAACCGTCCATGATAGATAAACTTCTTACTAAGTTCTTTTCCCCAACCACAGAAGGAAGTACAGCCATACTCGAAGGGCTAAACAATGCTGAACAGCTCCCGACAATGACAGCCGTTACATATATATGCCATATTTGTAGTAAATGAAAATGTCCTAACAGGAATAAAAGCCCCATCGAACCGAATCTGATCAAATCAAGTAATGCCATTAATCGTAATCGGTTTACTCGATCAATCAATGGCGCTCCAAGAAAACGAACAATAATTTCTGAAAGTCCAAATGCTAACCCTAATGCTCCCATTGCTAACTTCGAACCAGTCAGATCATAAAGTACCCACTCGATGGCCATAAGTCCAAAAAAATCACCTAAAGTACTGAAAGCTTGTGCACTAAATAAGTACCAGAAGTTGCGATTCTTCAACCTGTTTCCTCCATTACTGAATAGCTTGGCCCGACTGAATCCCCCAATATATGTAGACAGTGTGAGTAAAGTTAATATTTAGTATGACAGGAAAAGTGAGTTATCACCTCCTCCTATAGATGGATCTTCAATCAGTCTTTGAATGGAGAGAGGTTTACCAGTTAATCTCATGTATTAACGATAAAGGGCTACCACTATGTGGCAGCCCTTTTTCTATAGAGATTCATTTATGTTACGTACTAAATGGTACAAGCCTATTTTTGCGTAACAGACTTGAACCACTCATTAACTTCTTTCGTCACTTGATCTCCGCCATTTGACTTCCAATTAGTAACGAATTCGTCGAACGCATCTACAGGCAATTTACCGTAAATGATTTTGTTAAAGGTTTCAAGCTCGGACTGACGAAGCAGATTCCATTTCTCGATCATTGTAGGCGTTGCTGCGCCTGTAAAGTAGTTTTGCTTACGAATATCTATTTGTGACATAACGACTTTTGCAGCATACCAGTTTTCCGGTTTACGGAATTCAGCTTGTTGCTTCTCGTAAGGTGTCTGTGCTTTTTCACCGTTCGCTAGCTTAACAAGTGATGACATATACAGGTTTGGAATACGTGCAGGGCCAGTGATGTACGGGAACTTGTCAAAGAAATCTTTGATTTTTTCTTTGTCGCTTGTTGGTTTACCATCTACGATATCCCAGTCATAGCCTTGAGCAAAGCCATTTTCGTACTTGCTGCCTGCGGCTGGGTTAGCCAGGTTATCAAGCAGGTAGTTATAATAGAGAATAATTGCTTCTGGATGTTTAGCATCTTTGTTGATCATGAAGCTGCTGTTGACACCTGAGTTCTGCCATTTCGTACCGATCAAGCCATCTGGTCCCGCAGGAACAGGATACGCTTTGTACTTGGAGCCTGCCACGTTCTTCAGCAAGTCTGGAGCTGGCCAGTCTGGAACCCAGTTTGCGCCTGGCAATACGCCCGCTTTTCCTTTGGTCCAAATTTCTGCTGATTTTCCTTCGTCCCAAAGAGCGGAGTCGGGATGAATATAACCTTTCTCCATCCATTCCTGCAGCTTAGCAAGTGCCTTCTTAGCTCCCGGATTAACAGAGCCGAATTCTAGGTTACCGTTGCTGTCTTTATTCCATTGCTCTTGAACAGTGCCATATGCGCCGAATAACCAGTCAAGGCCGCCCATCCACGTATTCGTATTGTTCTTCAAGGAAATTGCAAGTGGATAAATATCTTTTGCAGCTAGCCCGTCCGGATTTTGGTTCTTGAATTTGTCCATGATGTTCTCAAGATCCGCAATAGTTTTAGGCGCTTCAAGCTTTAGCTTCTCCATCCAATCTTCACGGAGCCATAGAAGTGTATCATCGTTATCCGTATACTCCATGATCGGGAGATTCCACTTCTTTCCATCCTTAGTGAACGGATACCACAGTTCAGGATTCTTTGCAGCATGGTCCTTCCAAACTTTGCTCGCGTACTTCTCGAATAGTTCGTCAATCGGAATGAACTGCTTGGAATCAATCAGTTGGTTCGTTAATACTGGATCAGTTGGCACCATGACGAAGTCTGGTAGCTTCTCGCCAGAAGTAAGTGCGAGCTGAAGTTGCTGCTTATATTGATCGCCACCAGCTGGATACCAAGTGTTCTCATGTTTCATACCTAACGTCTCAAGCATCCAGCGGTCGTGAACGTTATTATCCTTTGTTTCACCCTTGGTATATTCCTTGGGCATGATCACCGTGCTAATGCCAATCGGTGGATCGTACTTACCTTTTTCAAATACAAGTTCTGCTTCCGATTTCGTTGCTGCAGCCGTTGCAGCCGGACTTTTCGTGCTCGTATCAGCAGCTGCTCCTTTGTTGTCGGAATTGCTGCTACAAGCCGAAACGACAAGTATTGTTCCAACAAGAGGTAACAATAACTTTGTTAATTTTCTCATTTCGATTTTCCCCCTACGGTGTAAGTTTGTTATACTTTTTACTTTACCAACGCCCCCGGAGGTCATCTATATGATTTTTTTAGTTTCCATAGGACTCTGTCATGTTGTTAATTTTCCTCCCTAAATTCTTGTGGTGTAGTCCCGAACTGCCTCTTAAATACCTTGATGAAGTAAGCCGGATCCAAATAACCGATCTCCGCACTGATTTCGTAAACCTTCTTATCGGTCGTCTTCAGCTTATGACAGGCTGTCTCCATCCGCAGACGAGACACAAAATCACTTACTCCTTCACCGGTTTCGATCTTATACAGCTTAGAGAGATGCGTCGGATGCAGGTTCACATGATCCGCAAGCGCTCGTAACGATACGTCAAGGTGTAGGTTCGTTTCAACAAACCCTTGAATTTTCTTGACGTACACGGAGCGAATATCTTTAACATCGCTTGATGTTCCTTCCTTCAGCTTGCCTAGCGCTCCGAGCGCCCAGCTCCGGAGTTTGCCGATTGAGGCGAAAGCCTCTCCGCTTTGCATCAACTCCATATCTTGTCCGAGCAATTTGGCAAGTGTATGTCCATTGCGATGTGCATAATGAGTATAGGAAGAAGCGATGATATACCCCGCTTCTAGACAATGTTCCCAGGAATCAGACCCCTTCTGGTCGAGCTCTGCGAATACCTCACACAGCTTCTGTTCTGCCGACTCCCAGCGTCCAGCCTCGAGCAGATTCTTCAGAATTGGCGGCGCGTGAATCACGTCCAAAGCTCCATGGGACACCTGACTCTCTAAGTCTCCAGCTCGAATGACGAACTCTCGCTCGTCTCCAACGATTTGACGAAAATAAGCCAGCGCGTGACGATAACGGTCTGCAAGCCTATCCGGAAATTCGAACGACTCCGTCATGACGATAGACAGGGATCCTCGTAGGAACTGCTTGACCTTCGATTGGAGCTGCATAGCGGACTTCTCAAGCTTCGTTTCTTTGCCAGCGCTATGAATTTCATCTTTAAACTGAAGGAGAAATGCAAGATAACCGTGCTCCTCACGAGCTCCCCATACAAATGCGAATTCGCCGAAAATTTCCTCGGCAATATTAATAATGGCATACTCCATTAGATGCTGTCCGTTGTTACGATACTGTCCGAAATCTTCCTCCAAGCGGACGAGTAGCAGCGCACATTCCCCAAATTGAATAGGCAAGTCGTAATTTTCGAGCTTCCGTCTCCATTCAGCGGTGGAAAGCAGCTCTCCTCGTAATGCGTTCAGCAGCAATTGTCCTCGCATAAGCGGCAGATTTTCCCTAAGCGTAAATTCGGTTCGCTCATAGGAGCTTACGTTTTCCCATTCCGCCTTCAGCTGATCAACGGCCAGCTTCACCGCTCCTAGTAGTTCGCTATCAGTCGGCGGTTTAAGCAGATAGTCCACCGCTTGGTACCGGAGCGCTTCCTTGGTGTATTCGAAATCGGAATATCCTGAGAGTATGATGCATTTGATCTTCTTGTCGCTCTCTCGAATTTGCTGGATCAACTCAATCCCCGTCATCTCTGGCATGAGTACGTCAGAGATGACGATATCAATCGGATAGGTTTCAATTATTCGCAGTGCTTCTTGTGCGGAATACGCCTTATGGACTTGTTCAATACCAAGTGTGTGCCATGGTTTAGTTGTAGATAGATTATCTACCCAGTGGGCTTCGTCATCGACGATGATCATTTGCATGTGGTCGTTCTCCTTCATGAATGGAATGATGCTACTGTACTTCGACCCGACTCAGTTCCCAAACAATCTCCGTTCGGAATCCTCCGATATCCGAGTTTTTGAAAACAATGTGTGACTTGTCCCCAAATTGATGAATGATCCGCTGGTTCGTATTCCATAAGCCATAGCCCATGTCTTCCTGCAGTCGCTCTCCCATTTTCCCATTCAGCATTTCCAATTGATTCTCTGACATACCGGGACCGTCATCGTCGACATAGAGCTTGCAGAAGCCGCCCGATATTTCACCAGTAATTCGAATTTCCCCTGAGGAATAGGTCTTACCCACCCCGTGAATAACGGCATTCTCCACGATTGGCTGTAGCATGAGCCTCGGAACGTGTAGCTTAAGCATCTCCTCTGGAATAGCGATATGATAATGAATTCTACCATTGCGAAGCTTCTGAATATCCAAATAATTGATGATCAACTGGACTTCCTCGTGTAGCGACGCCGTCGGCCGCTCCATGCGGGTCATGTACCGATAATAGGTGCTGAGGTTGTGGCCCATCGTAACGACAGCCTCTTCATCCTTCATTTGAGCCATATTGATCATATAACCTATGCAGTTGTATAAAAAATGAGGATTGATCTGGGCCTGTAATTGCTTTAAAGTCGCTTCCTGGGCCCTTAGCTTCTCGTTCAGCACGTTCTCGATCAGGCTTTGGATTTGCTGTGACATATCGTTGAACCGATAGAACAAAAACGAAAACTCGTTATTCACATTAGAATCGACCTGCACTGAGAAATCACCCTGCTGTACCCTTTGCAGACCACGAATCAGCCTACGGATAGGACGTTGAACATTCCGATACAACAGCACAGATGCGGATATTCCGACCCCGAAGAGCAGCGCCATCGCCAAATAGAACAAGTTCCGGCCGAATGATATCGGTCCTAGAATTTGATCCAGCGGTACAATATCCACCAAATACCATCCCAAGGAAAGTGTTTTCACAGAGCTGACCAAATATCGCTTGTTGCCAAGTTTGATAACTTCCTGCATCGTATCTTCTAAATCTTTCCCATTCAAAAACCGAATCAGTTCATTCGACAGCTGCTCACTCGCGCTGCGGTTCAGAATTGGCATATCTCCCTTATGATAGAACATGGGATCACCTTGTCCACCTGCTTTATAAGCGTCCAGCATATTCTGAATATTTTCTTGATAAAAGCTTGCCTGTACAACCAAATCACTGCCTCTAAGAGCATCCATCTGCCCGACTGTATCGGAATAAAACCAATGGAACGCGCTCGGCTCATTCGGCGTAATTGCTTGTCCTTCTCCATAAGACCATTTGCCCATGACGTTCCTTTTTAAATATCCCTCGTCATACTTCACCATACTGCTTGCATTGGAAATCGCCTCTTTGTTCAGCTGCGAATAAACCGTGAACGTGACAGGCCAAATGTTCATTACCCCGGACTGTAGCATCATCTTCTCTTGAATGACGTATCTCGTCTGCATCCGGTCGTAGCGATCATCCCATATATTTAATCCATTCAATTTACGAACGTTGGGATCTCTTGAGAAAGTGACCACAAAATCCATCGTCTGATTGATACGCGAGTCTATTTGACTAGATAAAAATGAGAGTTGCTTAATATTCGAAGCCTTAAGCTCCTTATCGATCACATTAGATGAAACTCCGTTGGAGTATGTAAAAAATGCGATAATTGGAATGAACAATACGATGATCAATCCGTTCAGTTTGGCAAACAAGCTATATTTTGAAGCTATCTTATTTCTTACCTTGCTTATGCCTGTGCCTAGCTTCATAAACCCTCCTCCAGACAATGTCCCTAACAAAACCCTATCGATCCTAACAATGTCTTATAGTTCGATGATCGAACCTGTTGATATTATATATAACAGGGCTTCACCTCATATACAAATGAATTTTTAAAGAACGGGAGATAACCATGGACCAAATTACACTAACAGATGTCAAACTCAAGGCCACCCGTATACCGAAAAAGCGCAGGGGTTACAGAGTTCCGTGGATGCTGCATCTTATGGTACTGCCAGCTGCATTGTCGGTTTTCGTATTTTCCTATCTACCAATGACAGGTATTATTATGGCATTCCAGGATTATAAGGCGTCACTCGGAATAACAGGCTCTCCGTTCGTCGGCCTGAAGCATTTTCGATACATGTTCGAAAACGATTACTTTATGAAAATAACTATGAATACGCTCATATTTGCTCTTTCCAAGATTATCTTGAATTTAATCATCCCTTTTACCTTCGCCTTGTTACTCAACGAGGTACGGAATATGGGGGTCAAAAGGTCCATCCAGACGCTTGTCTACCTGCCTCACTTTCTTTCCTGGGTCACTCTTGGAGGCATAGTGATCGACCTACTCTCTCAGACCGGCATGATAAACCAGTTATTGTCGAACGTATTTGGAATGAAACCCATTTTCTTCTTGGGAGATGGCACCTGGTTCCGAATATCAATTATTTTCAGTGATGTCTGGAAGGAATTTGGCTTTAATACGATCATCTTCCTCGCCGCACTTGCGGGGATTAACCCGGCACTATACGAAGCCGCTGAAGTCGACGGAGCAAGCCGGCTCAAGCAAACATTCCATATTACTATTCCTTCGCTCATACCGATTCTTATCGTAGTCGCGACGCTTGCACTCGGCAATGTGCTTAATGCCAACTTCGATCAAGTATTTAACTTATACAGCCCGATGATTTATGAGCAAGGCGATATCATCGACACGTTCGTCTATAGGCAAGGATTACTAAGCGGTCAATTCAGCTTCGCAACAGCTGTCAGCCTATTCAAATCAGTGATCAGCTTGATCTTAATCGTAATTTCCTACCGACTTGCATATCGATTCGCCGGATATCGCATTTTCTAGCCTGTTTACTTGAAAGGATGACCGCTCATGTATCACAAAACACTGCCTTATCGTATTTTTAGTGTATTCAACTATATATTGCTCATAACAATCTCCATCACTTGCCTGCTGCCACTAGTCCATATGCTAATGGTTTCCCTAAGTTCGACCGCTCCCGCTAATGCTGGGCTCGTTACATTCTGGCCTATTGGATTTACGGTTGAAGCTTATGCAGAGACTTTCGGTAATGTTAACTTTCTTACGTCGCTTTGGGTATCCATTAAACGTACGGTTTTTGGAACAGCGCTAGCCTTAACTGTAAACACGCTCGCCGCATATGCACTTTCCAAAGAATCTCGTGTTTTTCGAGGTAGAAACTTCTACTTATGGTATTTTGTCATTACAATGCTGTTCACTGTCGGCCTTATTCCAGGCTACTTACTCGTTTTGAAACTAGGCCTTTTGAATAGTCTATTCGCTTTAATTCTGCCTACCCTTGTTACTGTTTACAACGTTATTCTGCTCTTGAATTTCTTCCGTTCCATTCCAAAGGAACTAGAGGAAGCCACATTTATCGATGGCGCAGGGCATCTTCGAAGCTTCATATCGATCTATCTACCTATGTCTTTGCCAGCCATCGCAACGATCGCTTTGTTTACAATGGTGGGACACTGGAATGCGTATTTCGACGGACTTATTTATATGAAAGGGGCGGAAAAACTTCCGCTTGCGAGCTTCATGCAAACCATCATCGTACAAAATAACACAACTAGTTTTGATCCTGCTGTTCTCGCGAACATGTCACAACGGACATTCCGAGCTTCTCAAATTTTCATTGGTGCTCTGCCAATCTTAATCATTTATCCGTTCCTGCAGCGTTTCTTCGTGAAAGGAATCGTCATTGGCGCCGTCAAGGAATAGCTTGAATTCATCAGTAATGATTACATAATTTCCGTTTATCCTCATTCAATGACCAAAGGCATCCTCTCACAACCCGAGAGGATGCCTTATTTAAAGACGGATCAAGATCAATCCTTAGCACCGTCTCTACGGAACTCCTTCGGCGTTTTGCCATTTATTTGCTTGAATAGATGCGTATAGTAGCTCTGATTGCAGAACTTGAATAGGACAGCGATCTCCGAGATCGGCATATTGGTATGGATAAGAAAATGCTGAGATTCTTCGATTCTCTTCCGATTGATAAATGCGGTAATGCCAACTCCCGTTTCCTTCTTGAACCGGTCTGACATATAGCTTGGATGGACCTGTACATGCTCGGCAATCTGCTTGAGTGTAAGATCATAAGAGATATGTTCCACAATATAATAGATCGCCAGGTTCACAATATGACTGTAATGCAAAACCTCGGTTTTTCGCTTAACCATGCCAATAAATTGCAAGAGCATTTCAAATTCAAAAGAGGCTAACCGCTCTACCTCCCCGATTTTTTCAATTTCTAGAATGCAGGCGTCACTTAATTGAAATGCGGTTTCTGGATCTACATTCCCTTTAATAATTGCTCGAGTGAATAACGTACAAGAAGCAATTAGGGCATTCTTCTTGGAGCGCAAAGGATGCTTTGCAAGCGTCGCGCCTTCCATTTCATTAATCTTTTGCATCATGGCCATCGCTTTGGCATCATTCCCAAATCGAATGGCTTCCATTAATTCCGTTTCATAGTCAAATGAAGGATGCAGAAAGCTTTGCTCCAAATATTGTAACCGGGACGATAGATACTGTTGTTGTGTACTCTTCGGAACAAGTGTATTCATTCAGCTCACCTCACCTAAAAATTTTAACAAAAAACGAAAATATTTAATATAATTCTAAACTCAATCCCGCTAAAATTCAACCATACCACATTTAGAGGGGGATCTTAGGATGAATTGGACGCTCACGAATCATGCATTATCTGAAGAAGAGCTATTAAATTTTGAAAGCATTTTTGCACTTGGTAACGGTTACTTAGGAGTAAGAGGTAATTTTGAAGAAGGCTACGCAGATGGAATGAATAGTATTCGCGGCACCTACTTAAATGCTTTTCACGATGTCATTCAAATTCCTTATGGGGAAAAATTATATGGATTTCCAAGTACACAACAAAAGCTTGTTAATGGTATAGATGCTCAAAGTATTCGACTTTATTTGGGGGAGGAAGAAGAGCTCTTCCAGTTATTTGAAGGTGAAGTGATCGCCTATGATCGCCATCTACACATGGATAAAGGATATGCCGAACGAATGATTCATTGGCGCTCGCCATTAGGCCGAGAAATCAAGGTCACGTACCGACGACTAGTATCCTTCGACGTTCGAGAATTATTCGTCATTGACGTTCGGATCGAAGCCCTTCACTGGATAGGTCCAATTAAGATTGTCTCTACGGTGGATGGAAATGTCAGCAACTATACAGCAGTGAACGATCCCCGGGTTGCTTCGGGACACGCTACTTTATTATCCGTTAAGGAATGTAACACAAAGGGAGCGTACGCGTATGTGATGAACGAAACGACAGTCTCTCAGCTCCAAATGGCTTGTGTTACGCGGCATCAATACCCGCATCATGCTGGGGTTCAGACGGAAGTCGAAGAGAAGAAAGTCACTTGCACCTATACATTCTCGTCAGAGGAGCCGATTCACTTCACCAAATGGAATGTGTACACAGACACCTTACGGCACGGTGATCAACCCATCGAGCAAGGGATGCGCATCCAAGAACAACTTCTAACGCGGGGCTTCGAAGATATTATTGCGCAGCAACAACAATATATGGACCATTTCTGGAACTCCTCGGACATTCAGATTGAGAAAGATGCTTCCTTGCAGGAAGGTATTCGCTTTAATCTCTATCATCTTCTGCAATCTGCCGGAAGAGATGCCTATAGTAATATCTCTGCGAAGGGGTTAACGGGAGAAGGCTATGAGGGACACTTTTTCTGGGATACAGAGATTTATATGTTCCCGATCTTCTTAATGACACAACCAGAAATTGCTCGACAGCTCTTGTTATTCCGTTACTCAACCTTAGAACAAGCAAGAGATCGTGCTAGGGAAATGGGACACAAGCAAGGTGCATTATTCCCTTGGCGCACCATTTCAGGTACCGAATGTTCCTCCTTCTTCCCATCCGGAACGGCGCAGTACCATATTAGCGCGGATATCGCGTACAGCTACGTCCAATATTATCTCGCCGTGGAAGATCGAGATTTCTTATTGAACTACGGAGCGGAGGTTTTATTCGAGACAGCACGCTTATGGATGGATATGGGCCATGATTACCAAGGTGCTTTTCATATTGATGAGGTAACAGGACCGGATGAATATACATGTTGCGTGGACAACAACTACTATACGAATGTCATGGCTAAGCATAACCTCAAATGGGCAGCCAAAAGCTTCGAGCTTCTTCGAGCCTATGATCCAGCAGGGTTAGCTGCGCTATGTAATCGTCTACAAGTCAGCCCTGAGGAAGTTCAAGGATGGATGCACGCGTCGAGCACGATGTATCTTCCTTATGATGAGGAACTTGGCATTAATCCACAAGATGATACGTTCCTTCGCAAAGCGAAATGGGATTTCGAGAACACGCCGAAGGATAAACATCCATTGCTGCTTCACTACCATCCGTTAACGATTTATCGATATCAAGTGTGCAAACAAGCCGATACGGTATTAGCTCATTTCTTGCTGGAAGATGAACAGGATTCCGATACAATCCGCCGTTCATTTGATTATTATGAGGAGATCACAACGCATGACTCCTCCCTGTCTTCGTGTATTTTTAGCATCATGGCTTCCAAAGTCGGTTATCTCAATAAAGCCTATGATTATTTCACTGAAACAGCGCGATTAGACCTGGATAATACCCATGGGAACACGAAGGATGGCTTGCATTTGGCCAATATGGGCGGTACTTGGATGGCTATCGTATACGGCTTTGCGGGAGTTCGATTGAAAGAATCAGGTCTATCCTTGGCACCAACCATTCCTGCAAGCTGGGAACGATACGGCTTCCGAATCCGTTATCACGGTCGTCTCATTTCCTGTCGAATCGATAAAGGCAGCCTACAGCTTGAGGTCCTTGAAGGGGAGCCAATCACACTTCAGTTGTATAACGAGCAAGTGACATTACAAGCAAACCAAGTTCTTGAGACATCATTACGTCAATCATAAATAACTCATAGATAACATCATAAATAGTATCAATTATAAATAACCTCAGGAGGACTCTATGAATATGCAACAACCAATTCAGGCCGTGATCTTCGATCTAGACGGCGTCATTACAGATACAGCAGAACATCATTACTTGGCATGGAAAGCTATTGCAGACGAATTGCACATTCCTTTCACCCGCGAATTTAATGAAAATCTAAAAGGCGTTTCTCGCATGGATTCTCTGAACCTGCTACTTAGCCAAGCAGAAGTGCCTGTTAACTATACAGACGACGAGCTAGACCAATTAGCAACGCGGAAGAACAAGCTTTATCAAGAATTAATTACCTCCATCACACCACAAGATGTTCTACCTGGCATAATCGAGTTCACGAACGAACTCCGCCGTGCGGGTATTAAGACTGCTATTGCATCAGCCAGCAAGAATGCTTTTACGGTGATGGATAGTCTAGGATTAACGAGTTCCTTCGGAATTATTGTTGATGCCGCTAAGATCCAGAACACAAAGCCGGATCCTGAAGTATTCTTAAAGGCTGCTGAACTGCTGGGTGTAGAACCAAGCCGCTGTGTCGGTGTTGAAGATGCTGTAGCCGGAGTGCAAGCAATTAAGTCAGCAGGCATGTTCGCCGTTGCTATTGGTTCATCCGAAGCATTTCCACATGCGGATCTCGTGCTTGCAGGAACTTCAGAGTTAAATCTGGATACGCTTGTTACCCTCGTTAAGCAACAATAAGAAAAAAAAAGATAATCGCCCTTCCTAGCCGTGTTGGTTAGGAAGGGCGATTTTTTTGACACTAATCTCATGGTATTAACTACAAATAAATCGGCTTTATATCTATACGAATCCATTGGATTCTATACGGATAAAGAAGAGATAAGGTACTTTACAAAACTGAATTAGGCATTATAATCTGTCATCAAACATTAATTGAATTTGAATACCGAACGGGTCTTCAATAATACCGTATGCTTTGCTAAACACATTATTCGATAAAGGAACAATGATTTTCACTCGATCATCTGTAATTAAGCTATTATAAAAATGTTCAATTTCCGCTATGTCAGCACTTTGAATACATAATGAAGTGTTATTCCCAACTGTATATGCTTCACTGGTATTCATTGTATCTTCTGCTATCATGACTTTTGTTTTTCCAATTGATAAGACAGAATGAGCAATATAATTTTTATTTTCATCAGTAAGCTGTATGGAGCTTTCGTGTTTTGCCATGTCTTCATAGGTTACACGTAACAATTCCTCTGCGTTAAAATGTTCTTTGTAAAAATGTATAGCTTCTTTTGCTTTTCCGTTCATAGATAAGAAAATAGCTATTTCTAGTGTTGTACTCATGGTTTCAATCTCCTTTTATATAATCATTTTAGGTAGATATCTTATACATTTGATATATGACCTTGAACTTATCATAATATATAAAGGTATCAAAATATGACACCTTTATAAGGAGATATATTTTATGAAGAAATCAGAAAGATTAAATGACATGACCAGATACTTAAACAGTCGAGAATTCTTTAATTTAAATGACCTAATGGATAAATACAATATTTCAAAAAGTACAGCTCTACGTGATATTAGCTCATTAGAACAATTAGGTATGCCTATTTATTCGGAACATGGCAGACATGGACGATATGGTATCTTAAAAAATAGATTGTTATCTCCCATTATTTTTACAATTGATGAAGTGTATGCTCTGTACTTTGCAATGTTGACGTTAGAATCTTATCAATCAACACCATTTCATTTAAGTGTTAATCAACTAAATGAAAAGTTTGAAAACTGTCTTTCTAGAAAACAAATAAATCAGATTCACCAAATGAAAAAAGTCCTACAATTTGAAATATATCAGCATCATAATGTCAGTCGTTTTTTAGATCAAATTCTAAAAAGCATTCTTAATGAGAGCAGCTGTAAGATTCAATATGTAAAAGATAATCAGACAAAAAGTTACCACGTTCAATTCTTCAAAATTTCCGCCAAGTTTGGTCAATGGTATGCTACTGGAATAGAGTTAAATACGAATAAATATAGAGTTTTCAGATGCGATAGAATAACCCGTATAGAAGAAGAGGAAATCAAATCTCACTTTTCTATAGATGAACTCGTTAGTCGTTCATTAGAAATTTATCAATCTGAGAAGAGTATTGACTTTGAAGTAGAGATTTTAGAACATGCCAAGGATCTTTTTTATAAAGAACATTATCCTTCTATGAAATTAGAAAATGGTAATCAAACAGTCATTAAGGGATTCTATAATCCAGGAGAAGAGGAGTTTATAGCTAACTATTTGATGAGATATGGTCATTATGTTATATCCGTGAAGCCTGAATCATTAAAACAAATGATCCAAGATAGAGTAGAGAATCTCTTAAATCACTATCAAAAATTATAAATCAGCATGCAGATCGCAATACTAATCTCTCCCATTCCCTTTCAATGTTGTTAAATCTGCTGCTCTTTTTTAATTTTCATCATCATTTTTCTTACTACGTTTTCGGCAGCCTCCATAATCACTTCTCCTAATGTGGGATGGGGGTGAATCGTCATAGCCAAGTCCTCCACGGTTGCACCCATCTCGATAGCAAGTGCAAGCTCCGATACGAGTGTTGACGCCTCCACGCCAACGATTTGTGCACCAAGCACGATTCCTGAGGTCGGGTCCGCCACAATTTTGACGAATCCTTCAGTTTCCCCCAATGCCAATGCTCTCCCGTTGATCCCAAAAGAGGCCTTGCCAATAACAATCGGAATGAATTTTGCCTTTGCTTCCGTTTCACTTAAGCCAACGCTGGCCAGCTCTGGATTAGAAAAAACGACGAGCGGAATGGCTTTATAATCAACCTCGGAGGCATGGCCTGCAATGGCTTCTGCCGCAATCTTGGCTTCATAGGACGCCTTGTGAGCAAGTGTCGGACCAGCCGTAATATCTCCGATTGCGAAAATATGCGGGATAGCCGTTCTGCACTGTTCGTCCGTCTCAATCAGCCCCCTGCTCGTCACCGGCAAACCTATATGCTCCAACCCTAAATTGCCGTCTGTGTTTGGCTTTCTGCCGATAGTGACTAACGCATATTCCGCTGTAACATGATGCTGCTCCCGATTTTTTAAATAATGCAGTGTAATTGTATCCGCATTCTGCACTACTTTCTCAGCTGTCGCCCCGGTTATAATGTTAATACCATCAGCTTTCAACTGCCGGATAACAGGCACCGTAAGGTCTGCCTCGAATCCCGGCAGCACTTGTTCTCCTCCCTCCAGAATCGTTACCTTAGCTCCAAATTTGGCATACATTTGCCCCAGTTCGACACCAATATATCCACCGCCGATAACTACCAGGCTGTTCGGAACCTCAGGGAGCGACAGAGCTTCTGTGGAAGACAAAATACGCCCTCTAACCGGAAATGCTTGCAGCTCAATCGGACGAGAGCCCGTTGCCAGTATGGCGTACTTAAAAGAAATGGTTTGCTCCTGTCCAGTTTGCTTGATAATAGCTGTATGTGCATCAACCAAACTTGCGTCTCCCTCCACAATGCTCACACCAGCAGTCTTCAATAAATAACTAACTCCACCTGCCTGCTTAGTCACAATCCCCTGCTTGAAATCCTGAGCATTCTTAAATGACGCTGCCACATCTGCGTTATTAAACTGTCTGAGCAAATCATAGCGATGCGATTCTGCAATTAATGCTTTGGATGGAATGCAACCAACATGCGTGCAAACTCCGCCAAGTTGACTGCGTTCGACTATCGCCGTTTTCATACCAAGCTGTGAAGATCGCAGCGCCGCCACATAACCTCCCGGACCTGATCCTATGACCAACGTTTCTACGGATTCAAGCTTACTCATATCCAGATACCTCCTGTTGAAGTTGTTTTAAAATATGATGGACATAATATATTATAAACATCATATTTTAAAACCGTCAACAGCCGTGATTAGCCTTTCTTGAGCTAACAGTTACCGGATCACTAAATTGACAGGTATTATTATGACGCTTATAATATTTTGAAAGTAGAATTATGAAGCTGTGGAGTGATTACAATGCCCTATCCCAAAGGCCATAAGATGAAAGTGCGGAATAAGATCGTTGAAAGTGCTGCCCAGGCTTTTCGCGCCAATGGTATCCACGATGTAAGTGTTCCGTTCATTATGAAGGGGGCGGGGCTAACTCACGGTGGGTTTTATGCACACTTTGATAACAAAGAACAGTTGGTCGCCGAAGCCTGCCGGTATGCCATCAGCGATACCATCGCACTTCTACAGGAAGCTGCTGATCAGGAGAAGCAGAACCCCAAAATCAATACTGTCATTGATTATTATTTAAGTCCGTATCACCGTGACAAAACGGAGATGGGCTGCATTCTTCCTGCCCTTTCTGGCGAAATATCCCGTTGTTCAGAAGAGATTCGGCAGGTATTTACCCATGAACTGGAGCGGATGATTGCTTTTATCTCCAATCTGGCTGAAATTGACGCGTCCAAAGGTAGCGCACTGTTAAGTACCATGGTCGGCTCTCTTGTTCTTGCACGGTCTGTTAATGATCCTGAACTGAGCGACAGCCTTCTCTCGGCAGGCAAGCAGTATGCCAAAGAGCTGGTTATGACCTAGTACGAAATTTCTTTTCGCGTTGTTTTCTATTTTGAATGATTAATTTTTGGTTTGATTTTTCACTCATTATCATCAGCCCCTTGACTAATCTATTGTACCTGCCATTATTTCGAAATGAGATGATCAATATTATCTTAGTTTTCTATTATTATTTTTAATTTTCCGCAAATTGTGCTGAACAATAGAACAAATACCTCCCCATCTCAGTGGGAAGGTACTAAACATTTATTCAACAGACTTTAATGATTCAATCATGTCGATTGTCTTTATTTTAGAATAGGTAACCATTTGCATAATGACAGAAACTATAATGATGATCAGAGCTGCCCATACAAAACTGATACCATGTATATTTTTGAAATACACACTTGCATCCCCTTCTATAACTCCGATTACAAATCGATGAAACAGAATTCCCAACAATAGGCCCACACCCGTACTGATCAAGGTCAGCATAAAAGCCTCACGGTAAATATATTGATTGGATTCCTTATCGGTAAATCCTAGTACCTTCAGTGTAGCTATTTCGCGCTTTCTTTCGCTTATATTAATGGAAGTTAAATTATACAGCACAATGACTGCCAAAAGTGAAGCAATAATAACCACCAAAACCACCACATTGTTTAAGCTTGCATTTCCATCCACTGCTCTTTGCACGATATCCTCCTTGAAGGTCACATTGGCAATGGAATCACTTTCCAGCAAATGCTTTGCTAGTGTTGTTTCATCCTGATTGTAATCAGATACAATCATATTATAGGAGGCATCTTCGCCGAACACCGTACTGTACAGCTCTTTGCTCATGTAGACATAATTCTTCATATAATTCTCTGCAACATCGGAAATAGGCAATGAATACGAATGATTATCCGTATCTCTGATATTGATTGCATCACCCTTGCTTTTATTTAAAACCTCAGCCAGCTTCTGCGTAATAACAACACCGCTATCATCCAATTTAATGCCGGTTTCTGTTACTTGACTTGTCAAATTATAATATTTCGCAAACAACTCCTTATTTTCAGGTACGATTAAATAAGTATCCAGTAATTTGTCTCCGGATCCGGCTTCAAAGGTGGTTTGCTTTATTAAAACCGGGTCTTCGACTTTTTCCTCTACCAGCAGATTTTCCAAATTCCCGTTTATCTTCTGGGTTTCGCTTTTCAGCACCATCAATGCATTATATTTAAAGATTTCACCATATTGTCTTTCTGCGACACCGTTAATGCTGTCACTCAAACCAAATCCCGTAAGCAATAGCGCCGTACACCCCGCTACGCCGACAATCGTCATAAATACTCTTTGCTTATAGCGGAATATGTTTCGCAAGGTCACTTTCCAGGTAAAGGAAAGACGCTTCCATAGAAAACCTATTTTTTCAAGCAGTATGGTTTGTCCACCCTTTGGTGGTACCGGACGCAACAGAGCTGCAGGTTTTTGTTTTAATTCCATATTGCAGAAGAAAACCGTTACGCCTGTCATCAGCGTTATGGCCACCGCAGAAATCAGCAATAAACTTAACATGTCATATTGGATAACCAGCGGCGGTAAAATGAATTGATTAAAAGCAGCATAGATAATATGCGGAATTACACTGCTTCCTATATAAAAACCGGTTATAGTCCCTAGTACGGTTGCAGACAGCACATAAAGCAGGTAAGTGAAAATAATTCTGCTGTCTTTATATCCTAATGATGTCAATGTTCCAAGTTCGCTTCGTTCTTCTACGATCATCCGGGCCATTGTATTGGATGTCATCAAAATAACGATTATTATGAAAAACAAAGGGAAAACAGCGGCCACGGAATCTATGGCATCTGTGCCAAATTTAAGTTCATCGTAACCAATAACGGCATCTCTGTCATAAACATACCATTTAGCTTTTTTTACTTCTGAAATATCTTTTCTTGCATCCTCAATCTTTGTGTTGGCATCGTCCATTTCCGAATTGAATTTTGCCAAGTTTTCGTTATATTCCTTATACCCATCGTCCAGTTTCTTTTCATTTTCGGCGATTTTGTTTTTGCCTTTTTCAATTTCATTTTTTGCCTTTGCAATTTCAGTATTAAAGGTTTTAATGCCTTTGTTTAATTGTTCTTCTTGCGCAGTTAATGCATCAATAGATGTTTTTAATTTGAGCAATCCTTCATAGGAAGCGGAATACTGACTTATTGTTGCACTGAACTGTGCATATTCCGGACTGTCGGCAGGAAGCTGGTTCATCTGCGCCTTCATTGTTTGAATAGTGGTGTCCAGTTCATTGATTTTGGCACCTAACTCTTCTTTTTCCATACCGTTGCTTTTTAATGCAGCATTGATTTCATTCCAACCGTTGGCAATTTTATTTCTTCCGGTTTGGAAATCTGCGTTCTTTGTTTCAATGTTTTTTTGTAAATCAGCTTCATTTTTAGCAAGCTCTTCTTTTGCGTTTTTAAGTGTGAAGGAATTTTCATCCAACTGAATTTTTGCATCGGTTAGCTTTTTTTCGTTCTTTTCTTTTTCGTTCTTCAGTTTTGCTTCGTTGTCATTGATTTCATTGCTTGCTTTGCTGTATATCTCCTGATACCGTGCACTCTCTCTTTCAGGCTTTATCTCTACTATTTCCTCTTTTATCGGGGATACAAACTCTTCATATTCATTGGAATACGCCTTAGCATCCTGGGTATTGGAAGCAATATAGATTTCCGTATAAGCTTCCATAATGAAATTGTTTTTATTAACATAAATGAAGGAGGATAGGGTTCCGTCACCGACCGTGGTGTTTCCATAATCATGTGCCATATATAAAGGCGATTTCACAGTTCCTACAACGGTAAATTCCGTATTTTTCAGTTTATCGCTTACATCACTGGTGATCTTGATCTTGTCGCCGACTTTATATTTATTGCCATCTGCCAAACATTCCATATCGGTTTCAGGCATCCTGCCATCTATCAGTTTGACCGTATTGATGGATTCTTCGATTGCATGCACCCTGGTCGTTTGGCCTTGATCCAAAACATCCAAAGAATAACTGGGAACCACTGTTTCTACATTCTTTAATTTCTTTAGTGCACCAACGTCTTCATCTGTTAATCCCAGGGAGCTGACGATTTTAAAATCCATTAAATGATGTTCTTTATAATATTGATCCACACCTGTAAGGATATCCGGCGCGCTTGCCTTTAGTCCTGAAAAAACGCCAACGCCTACCATAACAATAACGAACAGTGATATATATCTTCCCAATGATTTCTTTATTTTTACCAAGGTATTCTTGTATATCAATTTCATCACCACGTAATCTCATCCACTTTTTTAGGGTTTTTATTGATCATAATATCATTCACTGTTCCGTTCTTGATTTTTATAATTTTATCTGCTATTTCTGCGATAACGGCATTGTGCGTAATTAATATGGTTGTCATGCCCATTTCTCTACAAGTTTTTTGTAAAAGTTCAATAATCCGCTGCCCAGTCACACTGTCAAGGGCACCCGTAGGCTCATCACACAAAAGCAGCTTGGGATTTTTGGCGATAGCTCTTGCTATGGCAACACGCTGTTGTTCTCCTCCGGATAACTGCGATGGAAAATTGCTCCTGCGTTCGGATAAACCAACCTGATCTAAAATGGTTTTCGGATCCAGTGAATCCGGACATATTTGACAGGCAAGCTCAATATTTTCAAGCGCCGTCAGATTTTCTACAAGATTATAGAATTGAAACACAAATCCAATATCATTACGCCTATAATTTACAAGCTCTTTTTTGCTATACTGATGGATTTCCTTATTATCTACCCATATCGCACCATCACTTGGGCCGTCCATTCCACCCAGCAAATTTAAAACAGTTGTTTTACCTGCACCAGATGGACCCAATATGACAACTAATTCTCCTTTTTCTATTGAAAAAGAACAGTTTTGGACGGCTGTAATGGTTACATCTCCAATAACGTATTCCTTCTTAATGTTTTTGAATTCTATAAATGACATGAATCTAATCTACCTCCAACTTTAACAAACATTATGTTGATTATTTATCATGAACAAAGTATATTAACATCATGAAATAAATACAACAGTCATATAATTAAAAAGTGATAGTTAGGCAACAGATTTTCAGAAAGTGTTTAATAAATAACATTACTATTTTGCCTACAGGAGGTTATTATGGAAATAAAGAAACCTGATAGACGGGTAAAATACACTAAAATGGTTATAAAGGAAAGCTTTGTGAAAATTTTAAAACAAAAACCCATTTCAAAAATCTCTATCAAGGAAATCTGTGAAGATGCTGATATTAACCGCGCGACATTCTATGCACATTATTTGGATCAGTATGATTTGCTTCATCAGATTGAAATTGAAATAATCAATGATATCAATCAGTATTTGGAAGGCTACGATTTTAAAGACAATAAGCTTATTCCCATTGAAATGACTGAAAAAATTTTAGAATATGTAGAGGAAAATGCAGAAATTTTTGATCTTTTACTGAGTCCAAACGGAGATATGAAGTTTCAGCAAGAAGTCATAAAAATTATTGGCAGACAGCATTTTATTGCCGTGATCGAAAATGATTCCTTAAATAAAGAGGATGCTGAATATATATTTCATTTTTTAGCAAGCGGTGCTGTCGGGGTCATTCAGATGTGGCTGAAAGACGGTATGAAAAAGCCAGCTAAGGAAATGGCAGAGTTGATACTAAAAACAGCAATTAATGGCAGAGCTTCTTTTATATGATTAAATGTTAAAAACAAAGAGGCCCAAATCCTTGTTATTACAAGGTTTTCAGCCTCTTTTTTGTTGCCTACTTCCGCACCATCAACGTTCATTGAATTGAACTCATCAACTCGTAGAAATATTTCGGTTCATGAGTTTTATTCAGATTATACCAAGCGTCTAATGTTTGTGGTGTGAATACATCTAAGGACTTTAAGACATGTAAAGCAAATTCCAATGGAGCTACTCCAGAAGCAGTTATCAGTTTTCCATCAGTTACGGCGGACTCCTTCTTGTAGCACTTTTCTCCGGTATAGGTAGGACATATCATTTTAAGATATTCCAAGTCATTGCTCGTATGCCATCGCGAATCCAACAATCCTCTCTTAGCCAGTCCTACTGTAGCACCGCAAATCGCCGCTACAACAATATTCTCCCTTAAACACTGCTCTACTATTTTTAGTATAGGTTCGTGAATTGTTTCTGCCCACGTATCTCCACCCGGTAGAATCAAAGCATCTGTGTTGTTAATACAGCACTCATCCAGCTTAATATCAGGTAATATTTTCAAGCCCCCCTTTGTAATAATAGGGGTCTTTTCAATTCCAACAGTAACTATTTTGGATGGCGTCAGCCCTTTCTTATAATATCTTCCCGAATTCAGTTCGGCAGTTAAGTAACCTATTTCCCAGTCTGCCAACGTATCAAATACATAGAGATATACTGTATTATTCATTTGCATGTCCTCCATCTTTTACAATTCATTGATACCTTTGTCTCATTATAAAACAGCTTCACTGACAACGGCTGTCAGTGAAGCTGTTAAATCTTATAGTATTCCATTAACTCTGATGCGACAGCAACGAGTTGTATCTTCAAACTCTGTGGTTCGATTACCTGAATCGCCTTCCCATAGGATAAAAGGAAATACGGCACATATGCATGAATTGCTCTTTGGTCAAGTAAAAAGACAGCTTGATTGGTTGTCCTCTCTTTCAGATGATGACCCAAAAACCAATGAATACACAAGTCGTCCAAAGCCTCAGCCCTGCCCCTTATGATTAACGAAATCACCTCATCCTTATCCGTCAGTTCCGGCAATAGATTTTGTAAAAAAAACTCCTTGGCAGAAAAAGATTCAGGCCGTTTAAACACCATTTGCGTTTGTTTTATCTGTAAAATCCGTTCAGCTCGGAAACTTCTGATTTCATTTCGTAGATGACAAAACCCAATCGTATACCATTTATTATTCCAATAAATCACACCATAAGGATCAATCACCCTTTGCTTGGATTGTTCTTCATGGCTTGTGCGGTATTTAATCTCTACAGAATACTCGTTTGCTACAGCCTGATCCAGTTCTACTAATGTTGGCTTAACAGAAGGGTCAATATTACGGCTTATCACTTCAAAGCCAGTTAAATGGCGCTTGAGATTGCTTTCCTGTTCCCGGTTTGAATACATTTTCAATTTATCTGTAGCTTTGCTTAATGCCTCACTGAAAGGGTACCCTGCTTCTTTTGCAAATACGGCAGCATGAAGTATCGCTTTTTGTTCTTCAACATCAAAGAACAAAGGCGCACTGATGAAATTGTTCAGCAAGCTATATCCACCATTCTGACCTGCATCAGATACGATCGGTACTCCACTGGCGCAAAGCGAATCAATATAACGGTATATGGTTCGCACGTTTACCTCTAACTTTTCCGCAATTTGTTTCGCAGTTATTTTTACTCCTGAACTCAGCATCCATAGAATTGCTAGCATATTATCGTTTTTGGACATAGCATCCCTTCCTTTCTATCAAGATGATACCAATAAGTCCGATCAGATAGATTTAGCTAGACGGAATCCTAGGTCATCAATGCCAAATGACGGATGACCACGGCGACGGCATGAAGCTCCGCACCCTCTAGCCGATTCGGCCCAACTTCCGCCACGAAAAATACGGTATTGACCATATGTTTTTTCATCATACAAGTCCCAACACCATTCCCAGGCATTTCCCAGCATATCATATAAGCCCCATTGATTTGGCTCTTTTTGTCCTACCTCATGAATCTTACCTTGCGAATTATCACGATACCAAGCGATGTCCTTAATCTCACCATATCTATATCCAGTTGAGCCTGCTTTACATGCGTATTGCCACTCCGCATCTGTTGGCAATCTATATCCATTAGCATTCCAATCGCAAAAAACATTACCATCGATGTGGTCATAAGAGTAACACTCTTTCAATCCCAATTCTTTTGAAAGCAAGTTGCAAAATAAAATAGCATCATACCAAGATACATTCACCATTGGTGTAGAATCCAATTCAATGTTGACCGATGTTTTTTGGGTTATTGCATTATATAAACACTTAGTTACAGGATATTGTGCAAGAAAAAATGGTTTTATTTCAACTTCGCGTTTTATTTCCTTCAAATTGTTTTTTTGCCCAGGTATGCTCATTCTAGAATCTGAACTAATCCATTTTTGTTCATCTCGATAATCCCTTATATGCTCTATGCCACTAGGAATCGGTACCATTTGGTTATCTAAATAATTCTTTATTTTATCATCCATTGCATCAGCTCCTGTGTAGTGAATCATGACTTTCCGCCCTCGAATACTTCAATTCAAAAATAAAACAATTCCTCAAATTTCTTATCTAAAGCTACACATAAAATGAGAGCTAATTTAGCAGTCGGGCAAAACTGCCCTGTTTCAATTGAGCTGATTGTTTGGCGTGATACTCCCACCATTTCAGCCAATTGCCCCTGTGAAAGATTTTTTTCTGCTCTCGCTACTTTAAGGCGGTTATTTAATACTAATTCATCTTTCAAATCATTACCCTCCTATAAAGAACGCTATTGTACTAGCGATCATAGCAGTTATTCCCAAGAAGTTTTGCAACATCCGGGAGTAAACGTGGTTTTCCAGCGTGACAATTCGTATATACGCGGCATAGAAAGCAGAAAATCTGTAAATGTTCTGCAAGGTGAAGGACAGATTGTAGGCGTTCTTTTCAGGCCTGGAGCTTTTCATTGTTATTTTCAAGCGCCTGTTTCTACACTTACAGATCAAGTCGTCAATATTTCCGACTACTTTACCCTAGATAATAACTCTTTTGAAGAGGAACTGTTTACGCTTAAGAATAAAGAAGAGAAGATTATGATCGTTGAACGGTTATTACGACAAAGTATACCTGATCATGATGAAACGGTTGACTTACTGAATGAAGTAATAGATGAGATCGTTTATAATGCTAGCATCACCAAAGTCGAACACCTAGTTCATCAGTTCGGCATTTCCAAGAGGACAATACAACGTTGGTTCAATCAATATATAGGTGTAAGCCCTAAATGGGTAATTCGGCGCTATCGAATGCATGAGGCGATGGAGTTAATAGAACGTGGAGTGGATATGACTCAATTGGCGATGGATCTCTGCTATTTCGACCAAGCCCACTTTAGTAAAGATTTCAAAGCAGCGGTCAGTAAATCTCCGAAGCAATATGCAAAGGGCAACGACTAATCCATTTCAGAGTCACCCTAAAAAAAAAAAACGACACTACTGTCGTTTCGATTGTATATATGGTGGACTACCAGACTGAGCTAATTCCTCACGATAATCCCTACAACTGCTTCTTCATTCCTTGGGTTGTGTGAACACTACATGGTATACTCCCAGCTGAGTTAGGCACCCGCGCAAAAACCATTTACTTCATCGACTTACTTTTGGGATAGTGTAACCAACCAGCTCGTACTTCCAGCTGAGCTGAGCCTTCCCTTTCCAGCAAAACAATACTTTTAAGCGAAACTGTCACATCTCATTTATCGATAACGAATCATCAATATTAAGCACTCCACATGTGTGAAGTAGACAGTGAAAGCAGAGAACAATTTATTGTGTCCAAACGGAATAGTGCTTGCTCTAGTCCAAGTTAGATTTTATAGAAACACCCTACATCTAATTAATTAATGTAAGTATAGTCTCTACAGAATTATCAATAAATGATCGTTCCGGTCGAGATTTCATCATCACGGTAAGTCCGATTAACGATATAACTAGTGTCTGTGCTAATGCTTTTGCATTCATTTTAATTTCAAGCTCACCCGATCTTACGCCTCGTTCGATCATTTCTTGAAATATTGCCGAAAGATACATCTGATGTTCCCTTGTAAGGATTTCAAATTTCTCATCATGAGGTGCAAGTTCCACCATCGTATTGATGCAAAAGCATCCCCGATTGTAACTTTCTGAATATTTCTCTGCCACAACACCTTCAAATATGATGCAAAACCCTTCTTTTACTGATAAATTGTTCTGGAATTTAGCTCGGACATTGGAAGCATGGGTTCGTGTATATTTTCGCAGCGCGGCTTCGAATAATTCTTTCTTGTCTCCAAAGGTTGAGTATATGCTTGGCCGCTGAATGCCCATTCTGGATGTTAAATCGCTTAATGAGGTAGCTTCGAATCCCTTCTCCCAAAATATTTGCATAGCTGCGTCTAATGCCTCTTCCACATCAAATTCCCGCTGTCGGACCATGGTAACCCCTCTTTTCATATCGTTCAGTATGTTATAATTTTATTCTTCGAAGGATACGCTGTCAAATAATAGTTCTTTCTCACAAATTATAAACCCCCTTTACTGACAAGTAAAATGCTATATTCTTTAATTTCACAAAATAATCTTCGTCAATCATCGATTGACAGTACGCATTGGTGCGAGTTATATTAACTTGGCATTAAATCATACCGTTCGGTACAATATACTGATTGGTATGATAATAAATTTAATGAGGAGTGGTGTTTGAAAAATGGAGGAGCTTGAAGAAAAAGCGGCAGTCATTACAGGGGATTATTGCAGCATTGAAGCGGAAACGACACAAGGTGCGTTCAACACATCCGAATCAGCTCCCGTCTCTTCAATGTCTCGCTATGTGGCACTGTTGTTTGCAACCGCCTGCGGGCTGGCTGTCGCAAACATCTACTACGCACAACCCCTGCTGGACGTTCTGGCGAGCAAGTTCGGTATCGCCCATTCATCCGTCGGCATTGTCATTACCATTACTCAGATTTGTTATGCGTTGGGACTGCTAATACTGGTACCTCTTGGCGATCTGTTGAATCGACGCCGGCTAATCCCCGGTCTGATGCTATTATCCGTGTTAGCTCTGATTGTGGTTGGCATCGCCCCCACCAGCATAGTGTTGCTCACAGGCTTGGCTGCGGTTGGACTGCTCGCCGTAGTGACGCAGATGCTCGTGGCGTTCGCAGCGACTTTAGCTGCCCCAGCCGAGCGCGGACGTATAGTCGGCTTGGTGACAAGCGGAGTGGTTATCGGTATTCTGCTTGCCCGAACCGTCGCTGGCGTATTGACTGATCTTGCCGGTTGGCGTTCGGTTTATCTCGTCTCTGCGGCGTTGATGCTCGTCATGGCTGGCGCCTTGTTCCGGGCGCTGCCGAATTATGTACGCGAAGGAGCGTCACTATCCTATCCACAGCTGCTTCGTTCGGTGTTCACCTTGTTCGTGCAAGAACGAATCTTACGCATCCGCGCCGTACTAGCTCTACTGATTTTTACTGTGTTCAGTATATTGTGGACTTCGCTGGTGCTGCCTCTCAGTGCTCCCCCGCTGTCTCTTTCGCATACCGCGATTGGGGCGTTTGGTCTCGCTGGAGTTGCTGGAGCGTTAGCGGCAGCTCAGGCAGGGCGGCTCGCCGATCGAGGTTTTGGTCAGTGGACCACCGGCATCGCGCTAACCCTGTTGCTCATATCATGGCTGCCAATCAGCTTTACCGAACACTCACTGCCCGCATTAATCGCTGGCATAGTCCTCCTTGATCTGGCGGTGCAAGCCGTACATGTCACTAACCAGAGTTTAATCTTTAACGTGCGCCCTGAGGCACGTAGTCGACTCACCGCGGGCTACATGATTTTCTATTCTATCGGCAGCGCCACCGGTTCAATCGCTTCAACCAGTATCTACGCTTACGCTGGCTGGAACGGAGTATGCCTGTTGGGTGCCGCCGTTAGTGCTTTGACACTCCTATTTTGGGCATTGACCCTCCGTCCGTGGGCTGTCATATCAAAATAAAGCTCTTACTCAGTGCTATTAGCACGACCCAATAAACGAAAAACGCTAACAGAACAGATTCTTGTCACATGATCATGACAAGAATCTGTTCCAATAAAATATAATAAACACAATTAACCTGCAATGGAATCGGCTATCATTCTTGTCATCCTATAACGAGATCATCAAATCACAAGTTCCCTTCAATCGCAATTTCATCCACATGCTCTAGCGTTGCTATTACCCACCGACTTACATAATCTATAAATTCAGCGCTAGATGGGTTATTGATTGCAAGTTGCGTCCAATGCTTCAAGATCATTTTCCACTCCGACTTACTAATAAAATTCATACCAGTGTCATCGAAATCCTCAAAGTCTGTCCCCTTACGCGGATATACCGCCTTGATTCCTTCGTATAAAAGATGAAAATCCTCACGATATATCCATAAGCCAACACCCAAATTTTCACGCCAACGTCCCTGCTCATCTTCTGCATAAGGAAGCAAATCATATCCAATTTTCCCATCAGCACGATGATGAAATTGCCGTACATCGATATATTTTCCTGTTTGATCGATATGAAGTGTTTCGGTAGGATGCCCCATATGTTCTTTTATTTGCAAAACGATTTTCTCGAATTGTTTCCGCCTGCTATTATCTTTCAAACGGTTAAAAAAGCTGCATTTCAATTGTAAATGCCCAATCCCTCTCTCTTGCTCAACCCATTCAAAAAGAAACAATTCTTTAGTCGTTCGATCCGGTCTACCTGTATTTATCCACTCAAAAAAAGCTATTTCCTCTTGTACGGCTGTTATAGAAAAGCCCGTTTCAACAAGAAAGAAGTTAGCTGTGCCAAAATAATCTATCAAAAATGACTTAATCCGTAGCTTTTGTTCGTGAAGTGTCAAATAGGATGTGCACGCAATTTCAATGTCATAACGCAATAATAGCACTCCCTTCTGATTGATGAATTAATTAGAAAATGCTTAGACTCTTCCCCAAAATTCATCAAGCATTTTCTTGGTTTCTTCAGATGACCGAAGTTGGACAGGATTTCCTTTTTCATCTATCGTAAAGTGTCCTTTGAAAGCATCTGGCATTGCATTGTATTGTTTTTCTTCTTGTGCATATGCCTGAATAAAACAAGCGTATCCAAATCTATTTACTAAATACGGTAACCCAAAAGCAGAACGAATCAACTCATATTCTTGATAGTTATATGGTGTATTTTCAGGACGCTTCATCAGAGTTTCTATGAACTTAGACATCAGTTTCTCTACTTCTTTTTCAGTGGCATAATTCGCGTATCCTCGGATTGCAGTCAATCTCATATCTAGATAGCGTTCTTTTTTAAAGGCTTTGAAGAAAAAATCCTTTAACTCAATATCTTCACAAAACACAAGTGACATCATTATTATGTTACGAATGTACAAATTTTTTGCTAAAGAATATAGTTCTGTTAAAAATTCAGCATCTGCACTTGATAACGCTATGGTCTTGCATTTTTCTAGCAACTGTTGAAAATCTATTTTATTTTCAAATCCCTTTTTTTGAGACATTTTCCTGAGCTCTTCAATCATGTCTGGCATTTGATGTATTCCTCCATAATATTAATTGTTCTACGTAATCATTATACAGCAAGCTTAGAAAAAGAAAGAGCATAATCCATAGAGATGAAATCTCAATGAATTATGCTCTATTTATTTATATTCCATATTTTTTTACTAATTCTTGCTGAGGAGTTTTCCAAAGCTCCATCCACTTTTTGATAGCGGCAATAATAATGATTAACCCTAAGACCAACATAACGATGGAAAGAACGCCATTTAACAAACTATAACTTTTGGAAGCTGTATTCAGATACACATTCTTAATCATCCAGTATCCTGCTACATTGACTGTTACGTATAAATAAGCTAGTGGAATCAAGCATGTGAGCATATACCAACGTTTATCCGCAATTTTCAAGACAACTGTTGCACCGATAATTAAACCGATAGATGCCATCAATTGATTGGAAACTCCGAACAGTGCCCAGATCGAGCTGATATCCCCTGAAAAGAGCAGATAGCCCCAAATAAAACACGCTAATGCACTTGCAAATATGTTACCTGGTAACCAGTTCGTTCTCTTTAGTGGTTTATAGAAATCTCCAAAGAAATCTTGAATCAAGTATCGTGCTACACGTGTACCTGAGTCGATGGCTGTTAAAATAAAGACCGCTTCAAAGAGAATGACAAATTGGAAGAAGAAAGAGGCTAAGTTTTCAAACCAAGGAAGTTTCGTGAAAATATAAGTCATACCGACAGCTAGTGTAACCGCTCCACCCGTACGTCCTTCTAGATTCATCCCAATCTCTGCAGCTAATTCTTTCAGATGGACGGTATCGATCCCAAGTGTTGCGAATACTTCAGGTGAGGAGTTAATTGCAAAGTAATCTCCTGGTTGAAGGGAAACAGCAGCAATCAAAGCCATAATGGCAACAAGACATTCAACAAGCATAGCGCCAAATGCTACTGGTTTAATATCTGTCCAGCGATTTATCATTTTGGGTGTTGTTCCTGATCCAACGAATGCGTGGAATCCTGAAATGGCCCCGCAGGCAATCGTAATGGAGATGAATGGCCAAACTGGACCCGCAACGATTGGACCGCCGCCATTAATGAATTCAGTAAGAGCTGGAAATTGAATTGTAGGGTTTACATAAAAAACACCAACAATTAGTGCTCCAAAAACTCCAATTTTCATGAAGGTGCTTAAATAATCACGAGGTGCAAGTAAGAGCCAGACAGGCAATGCCGCAGCAAAGAATGCATACACGGGTAAAATAATAGCAAGCGTGCTTGCTTTAAGTGTTAAGAAATCGCCAAGAGCAGTACCTTGGATGTTTGGTCCGAGCAGAATTCCCACCATAATTAAGACAAAACCGACAATGGTAGCTCCTTTTAATTTACCTGTCATCCGGTGGTAGATTCCCACACCCATTGCGATTGGGATCGTGATACCAACTGCAAATGTACCCCATGGATTATTTTCTAAGGCATGAAGTACAACCATAGAAAGCCCCGCCATTGTAATCGTGATGATAAATAACATCGCGAGCCCTGTACAAAAGCCGGCAACAGGACCAAGTTCCGCTTTAGCTACTTCAGATAAAGATTGTCCATTTTTTCTCATCGAAGCAAATAAGACAACGGCATCATGTACGGCTCCTCCGATAACAGCTCCAATAAGAAGCCAAATAAGTCCAGGTAAATAACCGAATTGTGCGGCCAAGATCGGGCCAACTAATGGACCCGCAGCAGCGATTGCTGCAAAGTGATGACCGAACGTGACCCATTTATTGGTTGGTACAAAATCTTTACCATCCTCTAGCTCATGTGCAGGAGTTTTCTTAGCGGCATCCATTGCCTCAAGTTTTAATATTTTCGCCGCCATGAACGTACCGTATAAACGATAAGCAATTAATAAAATACATATAGACCCAACTACTATTGTAACTGCATTCATATTGCGTACCTCCATCTCCTTGGTGTTATGCTAATCATACGCAATGAAAACCAATTAAATTGATTTTCAAGATAAAGCACAAAAAAGCGGAGGTGGATTACAAAAATAGAACATCAAAATACAAAAGCGCTTACAATTTTAAGCTAAAAGCCTAGGAGTTGCTTTAAATCTTTCACATAGGTACGACTTACTGGAATCTTAGATCCGTCTTTCATGATTAGATTATAAGTGGAATTAAACCAAGGCTGAATTTCAGATATATGATCGATATTAACGATGAACCCACGATGAACTCTAATAAATCGATGTGGATTGAGCTTTTTTTCTAACATAATGAGCGAATCGCCCACCTTGTATTCTTTGTCCAACGTCTTTATTGCACATTTACCTTCACTCGAACCTACGAACACGATCATCTGACAATCGATTATGACGATTCGTTCATCAACTAAGACAGCTAATTTACCAAATTGTTCAACGGGAATGGCTGATGGGGAAGTATGGCTATTCCTATCCTTCTCCGAGATTCTTTGCATACTCTGAATTTTTTCTAATGTTTGCTGGATTCGCTTTTCATTAAATGGTTTTAAGATATAATCCACGACATTTACTTCAAATGACTGTAGAGCATATTCATCATAGGCCGTAGCAAAAACAATTGCAGGGGGCGGATTAAAGGTAAGCAATTGTTTGGCCAATTCGAATCCACTGTCCTCCGCAAGCTGTATATCCAAAAATACAACATTCGGGTTCACTAATGATATCTGTTTAAGTGTGTCTTCTATACAATCTGCTTCGCCAACGATTTCTACCTGTTTACTTCGAAGCAGCAAATACTTCAATTCGTCTCTTGCAAGTGGTTCATCATCAACGATAAAAGCCTTCAGCATTATGCTCAGTATCTCCTTTACGATCAAGGGGGATGGCCATTTGAATTATCGTGCCTTTTCCTACTTCACTTCGGATAATTAGTGAAGCTCTCCCGTTATAAATGCCTTCCAGACGTTCAGTAATATTAAAAATTGCCGTTCCTGTACCTTTTTTAGAATCTACAATTTGCTGACCAAGTGCTCTCATTCTCTCACACTTTATACCTATCCCATTGTCTTCAACTTCAATATTCATGCATTCATTTTCGGCAAAAATCCTTATGGTTATTTTCCCGCTGCTCTTAATATTTGAAAAAGCATGGTGAATCGCATTTTCCACTAATGGCTGCAAGGAAAATGGAGGCAGAAGAACCGTCTCAAGACCTGGTTCTATATCCAAAACAATTTGATACTTATTCGGAAATCGGGCTTGCTCTAATGATAAATAGGCCTCAACATGTTCTAATTCTTTTTCTAGAGGAATAAGTAACTGACGTGCACCCTGCAAATTACTACGAAAAAAATCACTCAGATCAATGAGTAGTTCTCGCGCTCTTTCGACGTCAGTACGACATAATACAGAAATCGTATTAATCGCATTAAATAAGAAATGTGGATGTATTTGTGCTTGTAACGCTCTGATTTCCGCATCCTTCAACAACTTCGTTTGTTTTTCAGCTTGAGCTAACTCTAACTGGGTAGAAAATAAATTAGCTAAGCCTTCAGCTAGTTCTTGCTGAATTTCATTTAATTTTTCGGGATTTGTGAAATACATTTTGAGTGTGCCAACCGTTGTACTATGGACTTTCAATGGGATCACAATCGCTGCCTGCAAGGGGCAGTCCTCTTGAAAACAATAAATATCTTTTTTTGATTTGACTACATGGATTACACCTTGTTCAAGCACTTTTTTAGTTAAACCTGTTGCCAATCCCTCAAGAGGCGTATGATGATCAGACGCAGCACCCACATGAGCGAGTACCCTGTGGTCGTCAGTAATAGCAACTGCGTCTGCATCCGTTCCTAAGAGCAAAATTTTGGAAATTTCTTTACACGAAACCGGATTTAGTCCTTGTCTAAAAAAGGGTAGCGTTTGATCCGCAATATGAAACGTACGATTTGTTTGAAACGCACGGGTCCGTTCTTCATCACGGAGTATCGAATGAATAATAAAAACAAATAACAACGTCCCAAAACCGTTTCCAATAATCATCGGCAGTCCAATTACCTGAACAAGCTCCCAAGCATTTACGAATGGTTCTGCTAGCAACAAAATAATCATCATTTGAACTGCTTCTAATGTCATCCCTACTGTTACGGCAAATAAGGGGGTAATTTTTCTAAATTTCCGGCGCCATTTCCCTATATATCCCGCAGTAACTCCAGCCAAAATGGTTGAAATTGCACAGGCTGCAGCAGTAAAGCCGCCCAATGAATAGCGATGTATACCAGCAATCAGCCCACTTCCGAGTCCTACTACGGGTCCTCCTATCAAGCCTCCAATGAAAACACCCATGATTCTCGTGTTAGCAATTGCATTATCCGAACCAATAGTAACTAACCAACTATGGTTGGCAATTGCATTGTGATGGATTTCGATCCCCGTATAGTTACTTATAATTCCAAAGGCTCCGAACAGGATGGTGAGTTGAATTTTCCCACTTGTTTTGTGTTCCCCTTGTACAATTTGACGAAATGATTTCATTTGAGAAAGTAAAAAAGCTACGATCACAATAATTCCTATTTTTTCTATCATGAAAGGCAGTAGATGTAACACATTCATCCATCCGTTCTATTTATTCCTTTACATCAATCAGGCTAATCTTATAACAAAAAATAAAGATTTGTTGCTTATACTAAGACGTGCATTTCTACCATCAACTATTTGGTTAAATTTGTTAAATATTGTATGATACTCTCTTTGATTTTCTTACTATAATTTTCTGGGGTTCCTACTTCTTTTTCCACACGCGAAATATCTTTTGCCGCTCCAACCTTTGCATTCTTTTCTGCCTCTGCCCTTATGATCATATCTGTAGCGGCTGCTTTTGTATTCATGACTGAAATCCGAAAATCACTCACGTATGCAGTGGATTCATTAATTTTTTCCTTTTTCAACTGCTCTAGATCCTTGGAAATTTCTAGGAACTTATTTGTGTGCTCAACCAGAAAGTTATACTTTTCTTTGAACTTCTCCATATCTAGATCTTTCAGATTTCCAGAAGAAATGCCTTGTCTGACGATTTCATCCTCTAACTCCATAGCACTCAGAACACTTCTCAAAGAATAGTATTTCACCTTGAAATCTTTCTTCTCCAGATTATTCAATTCCGCCTTACTCTTCTTAGAAAAATCTGCAGCCAGTTCAGAAGTGAACTTTGCAGCTAGTGGTTTTACTTCCTGAGATTGAGAATAAATTTTCTTATGCAATTCTTTTCCTTTTGCCATATTATCATCTACATAAGACTTCATCTTATAATATAAATCAGCTTCCTCCAGAGATTGAACCAATTCCTTGAGTTTCGGGTACATCTCCTTTACAGAACTGTCGACCCCTGCAATGGATGGCTCCTTTGACGCGTATTCTTCAACTCCGGTCATATCTTTTTTGTTAAGCTCCAGGAAGATCCCATTACTTAGGCTTGTACGACTGTCCACCTTAAACTCTTCTGTTGCTCCGAACTTACCAAAGTAAAAACGTAAACAACTTTCCAATTTCCCAGTCACAAGCAGATTCAGCTTCGTATACGCCGTATACTTCTTTATCATGGATTCATCCTGCAAAGACTTGTCCATGTCGGAGGATGCCACATTTATGTTTGGTGTCTCCTTATCTTCCTTTGTCCTATTATCACAAGAAGTAAGCACGCTACACAGTACAAGCATCACCACCATCATGACTAATTTTCTTTTCACTATACTCATCCCCATAGCTTACTTAATCATATTGTTATAACAGCTAATTAAACTAGAAACCTTTTTGTTGTAATTCTCCAGATATCCTATTGTCTCACGTGATTTTACTTTACCGTCAGAAGGCTTGTTTGAGTTGGTACTCTTCGTTTGTAAGACCTGCATGATATCTGTAGCGCTTGCCTTCACTTCCGGTATGGTCTCATCAAATCTCCATAAAAATCCAAGGCCTTCTTTTTCAAGTCTCGACTTGTCCTTGGCGTATTCCAAGAACTTATTCATATCTTCCGTTAATAAGTCATACCTTTCTTTGTATTTATTGGCGTCATAATCCAGTAAGTTACTGTCATTTACCTTAGCTAAGTCAAAATCACTTTGAATTTCCTTCGCTTTTATTACAATGCTTTTCGCATAATATCTGACCAGATAATCCTCCTTCTTTAACTTTTCCAAGTCTACCTGTTGCCTTTTCTTCGTTATTTCAGAGAGATCTATGAAAAACTTATCAGCTAAATCCCAGTATTCGTTGTACATAGCATAGAACTTTTTATGTAATTCTTTTCCTTTTGCGAAGTTATCCTCTGCAAAGGCTTTTGAACGATAATAGGTGTCTACTTCATTTATTGTATTTAAGTAATCTTTCATTTTGGGCAGTAAAATCTTCATAGATTCATCTGCTGCACCGAAAGAAGGCTTCTTAGACGTATATGCCAGCGCCTCTTCCACTTGATCAAAACTGCCTTTGACAATTGGAGTCAAGATCATACCATTGAACTTTTTCGGGTCAAAATTTTTTTTAAATTTAATCTCTTCTTCAAATCCAAAATTCTCTATATATCCGTAAATACTTGACTCCAGCCATCCCGTGATATAATTGCTTATGCCTACATAGGAATTGTATTTTCCTACATCTGCTGCTGAATCACTTTTTTCTTCCTTTTCCTTCTCCGGAGAACCACAGGAAATCAAAAGAACAGACAATACAATTAATACTGAAAAAACGGATAATAATTTCTTCAAAACACTACACTCCTTAATTTCAATTGATTATAAAGCACATCATTCCATTACAAATATCTACATCGACCACAAAGGGAAAATTCATTAATTTTTGCTCTAAAAATCCTATCGCCCCATGCAAAATGAACCGCATATCATTATTAAAAATGACATGCGGTTCATTTAATTTGTGAAAGGAAGTTTGATAGAACATGTCCCCAAAAATATCGGAGCACATTCATTCGAATGGGCTATGAATCCGTTATAATGAAAGAATTACTCCTCATTCAGTAGCTTCTTTAGTGTAGCAATATCGTTAACCGATACTAATTGCTCAAGATTTTCAAATATCTTATACTCATCCCAGTTCCACCACTCAAGCTTGAGTAATAAAGTAATCATCTCATCACTGAAACGCTTCTTAATAACATGTGCAGGATTACCGCCAACAATCGTATATGGTTCAACATTTTTTACTACCGTTGCGTTCGAAGCAACAATTGCACCGTCACCAATTTTCACCCCCGGCATAATCGTTACATTTTGTCCTAACCATACATCATTACCAATCAAAGTATCGCCTTTGAAAGGCAACTGCTCTATGGTTGGAGTAACCTTGTCCCAGCCTCCGCCAAAAATATTGAAAGGGTATGTTGTTAAACCATCCATCCGATGATTAGCACCATTCATAATAAAAGTAACCCCTTCAGCCATGGCACAGAACTTACCTATAACCAGCTTATCACCTAAAAATTCATAATGATGCTGAATATTGTCATAGAAATTCTCTGGTGAGTTTGTATTGTCGCTGTAGTATGTATAATCGCCTATCTCAACATTTGGCCTGCTTGGTAAATTTTTAATATAACAAACTGTTCTAATATTTTCATTTGGATAAAGCTTATTTTTATCCGGAGCTATCGTCATACTTAAACTTCCTCTCTAATACGTTATTAACCTTGCCCTTCAAATAAGCTAAACCGTTTTCTAAACTATCATCTATAACCTCAAATAGCATACTCCAAAAAAACAATTATTGAGATATATACTCGAGGAATACTATCACATCTCATCTTTAAATTCTATATCACTTCAAAAGAAAAATCACCACATAAGCGGTGATTAACATCCAATCTTGATCGTATTTAGTTGTTCTGAGATCGCGGAGAAATACAGGTCATGGCCGCCGGGTGTCGGATGCACGCCGTCATCAGCGTCTGCATTATCAAGATTGCGTAGAACACCATTCTTGCCCGTCAGCGTCCCGCCATGCTCAAGATGATCCGCGAACTTTGCCGCTACATCCGCCAGTCGTACATTCATTTCAGCGGCAACATCGCGAATGATCTGGCTATACTGATCAATCCAAGCCTGCGCACCCAAGGGCGTTCGGTACCAGTCCTGCGGATGCCGATTATAGTAGTATTCATCAGCATTCCCCTCGATAATTGGCGAAATCGTGCAAAGAATCGGCACACATTTTATCTCTAGAAGGTTGTTAATCATCATCTTTAAATTGGCCTCAAATGTTGCCTTATTCACAGCCTGCTTGTCTATTTCCGTAGCCACGTGATCATTCATACCGAACTCAATAATACAAATATTCGGACTCCTATCCATAACGTCCGCCTGCATCCGGGCCATCGCTTGCGAAGTCGTATTGCCTGCAACTCCTGCATTGTAGATGTCAAATCCATATTTAAGGCTTAACTTATAAAAGAATGTATCCTCTGTCGACAAAAACACTCCTGCCGTAATGCTATCGCCAAATCCCACAACCAACATAAGTCTCACCTCCAGAAAAATAAAAAGCTTAATTCCATTATGACATAGTTGAATACCGATATCTATCAAATAGAAGTCGTTCTGATAGGTGATTTCCGACCTTATTTTGAGTCGAAGTCAATTCCTCTTTCAAGCTTTCTCCTGCTGTAGAAAAGAAAATCGAAAAATCTGTCTCGGCCGTCCTTTGAACTTCCAGAATCGTCTCTAAACATAAAAAACCTTGAAAAACCAACACCCCCCATGTTATATTGTTTGGAAATATTTTCTGGGAGTTGGGTATATGAGCACTAATAATTTTGATCCGATTATGTTGTCAGTACCTGAGAGTTTTGAAAGTGAGCGTCTGCTGCTCCGGGCTCCATTATGGGGAGATGGCGAGGATGTAAATGCTGCGGTTATCGAAAGTATTGAGGAATTACGTCCATGGATGCCTTGGGCTCAAAACATTCCTGCAGTCGAAGAGACTGAAAAAAACATGCGACGAGCTCGAATCCAATTCTTGGAGCGTACTGATTTGAGGCTGCATTTATTCCACAAGGAGACTGGTCAATTAATTGGCTGCAGTGGTCTTCACCGGATCGATTGGAAATCGCGGAAGTTTGAAATTGGATATTGGGTGCGTACCTCTTGCAGCAAACAAGGATATATAACGGAAGCAGTGGATGCGATTACGAATTTTGCAATACAGGAATTACAAGCAAATCGTATTGAAATTCGTTGTGATTCGCGCAATATTCGAAGTGCACGTGTTGCGGAGCGTTCAGGTTTTGCTTTGGATGGAATTCTTCGCAAAGATACGTGTGAAGCTGATGGTTCGTTAAGTGATACAATGGTATTTTCTAAAGTTCGTGGTGTAGAGTTTTAAATATTTGCACAGCCACACGCAAAATCGCCCTGCTGACCTCTTTAAGCCGGCAGGGCGTCTGTCTTTGTGGAGTTTATGTATTTACGATCCCATTTCTAATAGCCATAGCTAATCCCTTTGGGTTTTCCCATGCCATAGAATGACCTGCGTTTTTGACAACCTCAATATGTAAACCATGTTCGGCCAATACTTGCATGTCGGGGTCCGGGAGCGAGTTTTCTCCGAAGATGAATGTTTTGGGGCAATTTAACGAGTAGAGGATGTCTCTCCAAGCAGGCGTTTCTCCCTCGACTGCAGATTTCGATAACTGGTAAATGGCTTTTGGGGACGATACGGAAACGCTGGCAGCCCACATCTCATTTAATGCTTTTTGATTTTCTTGAATGAGGTTCTGAAACCCTTGCACCATAAAATCCGCCATGCTGGATGCCGCAATAGCTTTGCTTATAAAGCCACCGCCACTGTCCAAATTTGCCTCGCTTAGAATGATCTTGGCAATACGATCCCTGCACCGATTCGCCAAAGAAAGTGCCACTGCACCACCAAGACTATGGCCAAATAGAATAAATTGATCCAGCCCCAGATAAGAGACAAAGTCCAATAGATAGTCAGCATGGTCGCCTACTGAATATCCAAAGTCATTCGGTTTATCGCTAAAGCCTGATCCAAGCAGATCGACAAGGATGCGCCTATGTCCGGATAGTTCTTCTTGCGCTGCAACCTGCGGATAGTCGAACGAACCTGCGCACCCTAACCCGTGTATAAAAAGGATCGACATACCTTCTCCAGGAAAATCGTGATAACGCAGACGAGCGTTTGTGTTCTTCAATCTAAATTCCTGCATTTCCTACACCTCACAAAACAAATATCGAACTTATGTTCCTATTATATCGGGTGAGTCTTAAAACTACAATATGATTCCCAAAATATGAAATCAAAATAAAAACAACCAGTTCATGATCATACTGGTCGTTTCGATCTCTATTGTTTAATTTTAAAAAAACTGCCTAATACTTTGAACCCATAATGGCAGTGGATCAACCTCGTATTTCAAAACACGTTGTTCTACATGTAACACAATTTCGCCAGTTGCTTTGCTATTGTCAATAACAATTAAATGATCAATAAGATGTATATTAGAATGCAAATTTTGCATTGATGTTGTATGTCTTCTTATAATGTCTTCTGAGGGGATATTGTGACCACCATTTCTAACCCGTGTTGCAACCCGATCAATATTTAATCGATAATCACCAAGTCCAACATAAAACATCGTCACTATAAAACCATTCGCCTTGGCATCACGCATTAGTCGTATTACATTACCGCCAGCCAATGTCGTTTCTACAGAAAAGTTACGATTATAGCGTATACAGTCCCTAGCAAGTAATATCGCTTCTTTTCCTGCAGATATCCTGTGACGGTCTGGATGTTCGGCATCAATCCCTCGGGCCAATGCATCTGGATCAATGTTAATACTTATGCCAAGTTGATCCACAATCAAATTACGAATTGTACTTTTTCCGCTGCCATTATTCCCTGCGAATACATACATCATTGCAGAGTGTTCATTCATGAGACACCCCTGGATCATTTATTGGTACGATCTCACCATTTGCATATTCTTTGACGATCTGACCTTTATCCGTCTTATATACAATGTAAGTTCCATTTGCTTTTGCATCCAGTCTTGCTCGATCTCCTGTGAGCTTGATTAATTTTTGTAAATCTTGAAAACGATCCATGATATTTCACCTTCCATCCCATATAAGATCTTGACGCCATTATAGCATACTTAATATGGAAAATATGAATTGAAGACTCACTTTTCACATTACGCCCTTTAACTGCTTCTTATCCAACTTCCCAATAGGCGTATACGGCATAGAATCAACAAAGGTAATTTCTTTCGGCATCTGAAATCTCGCAACTCTAGGGCGTAACCATTCCAGAAGTTCCTCTTGTGTCACGCTAGAATGGCTTGTTAGAAGGACAAATGCTTGCAATCGTTGCCCAAAATGCTCATCGCTAATCCCAATAATAGCAACATCCTCTACTTGAGGGTGTTTGAGGAGTATTTGCTCCAGTTCAATCGGGTAAACATTTACGCCGGCTGAGACAACCATATCGTCTACTCTGCCGCACAAATAATAATACCCATGCTGATCTCGGTAGCCCAGATCGCCTGTTTCGATCCAAACATCAGGACCATTTGTTTTGGACCACTTATTTTTGATACAAAATTGACCTACTTTACCGATCTCGACCTCATTGTTATGATCATCAACGATTTTTACCCTAACGCCATTTATTTTCTTGCCGATTGTAGTCGCTGCATTTTTCAAGTCTTGCGGTGTTGCGATCATATTCAAGCCAGCTTCCGAAGTGCCGTACAGATTGTATAAGAAGATACCGCCTAGCTTGCTGCGTGTCTCCTCTACAAGCTTCGGACTCAGTTCTGCGCTGCCTGAAGCAATGCAGGACAGAGATGTTAAATGATCCGCATTATGCTTCAACATTTTATGGATCATTAACGGCACTACAGTTACGACCTCGACTTGATGCTCGTGAATGAGATCACATGCTTTTGCTGCATCGAAGCCTTTGCGAATCACGATTTTTGCGCCCATTGCGATGAATAACAAGCATACAGCCACACCATAGCCGTGATAAATAGGCGTCGCAATATAAGCCATACGATAGTGTAAAAGATTCAGCCGAGTAATTAATGCGATAAAAGGGTTTATATAATTGAACATCGATGGTTGGTGCGCTGCTGCTTTGGATTTCCCTGTAGTCCCTCCCGTCAAAATGACGAGCTTACTCAATGAGGTTCGCTGTAGCTTGGGTCTGCCATTCATTTGAGTGGTCAGTAAGCTGCTTATTGCTGGTAAATGGTCATGATAGCTTAGAATTTTATCTTTTGTATAATTGGACTGCTCGATCAAAGAACTTATTTCACTATCATAGATGATTAATTGAAAATCATAGGAATCCACAAGGTTGTCCAATTGACTCTTGCTCATTTCAGCATTAAGCAAGTAGATATCGGCTCCAAGCCTCGATACAGCAAACATGGATTTCACCAAGGATGCATGATTTTTGCACAATAAACCTATTTTTTGACCGCTTCGAATGCCATATTGTTGTTGTAAAAGATATGCCAGCTTTTCTGATTGCGACAGCAATTCCTGATAGCTTAACGTTTCATGTTCATCAACTAACGCGACTCTATTGCCATGAGTTTTGGCTGCAAAGCCTAGCAGAGCCATTATATTAATGCCATATTTCCATACCGCAGAAATGAAGCGAACGAGTCCGAGAGGAGTAAGCAGTTTGATTTTGTAAAGTACATGCACCAAGTTCATGAAGTTCATCGTTATTTTCCCCTTTTTCGCAATCGTACCGGAGTCCATAACTCCCATATCCCTCTGAACAGGATGGAAGCCCACTGCCCAAAAATAATCCACCACGGCTTATAGATTCGTTTTCGTGTGTACATGGATTTACAAATGATTTGAGCAACATGTTTCGGGCTCATGGCTGGCAGGTCTTGATAAGCTGGTGTCGGCAGGATCATAGGTGTTTTGACTAAAGGAAGATAGATTGAAGTAGTGGAAATCCCCATCGCATTCAGCTCTGGCGCCGTAGAGCGAAACCAGGTGTCGAATGCGGACTTCGATGCTTGATAAGCAGCCCAATGGGGGATGGGCAATAATAGAACGTTAACCGTTGATACGTTGATGACATGACCCTGATTTTTCTGCAAAAGAGGAATGATTGCCAGCAACAATTGAACCGGTGCAAAATAATTAATCGCCATCGTCCGAGTAAAATCATGATAACGATCCAAGGAATCGTGAATCGAGCGCCTGATCGAAATACCAGCATTGCTTACGATATAATCCAATCCGTTAGGTAGCTGCTGAATAAAGGCGATCAGCCCTTCCATCTCGTCCTTATTCCGAAGATCCGCTCGGAAAACACTAACTCGGGCAGCTTTTAGTTCAATTTCACGCTTCATGGCTAGCAGCTTGTCCTCTGTTCGAGCCACTAAAATGAGATGCACATTCAGATCCGCCAGCAAATAAGCTAACTGCTCCCCAATCCCCGAACTTGCTCCAGTTATTAGAATCGTCTTTCCTTCTAATTGGCTTCTAAGCTTCTTCTCATTGATAGACGTAGGTGGAAATAATAACTTTTCGCGAAAATTATAGGTATGCATGTGGAACTCCTTCCGACCCAGAGCATGAAGCAAATCCAGATTCATTCGGTCTCCTATTCTCTATCAACATACCATATTCCTAACCCAATTTGTGGAATTATCGTTATAATAGAAGTACAACAATCAAGGAAAGTCGGTGTAATTACAATGGCAAAGTCGAAGTTTGTAGATTCTGATACGAAGGATGCAATCGAAGAATACCTGAAAGGTGTCAATCATCAAACCGCTGCACAATGGGCATTAGACTGCGCTTGATTATATACCTAAACAAAAAGAAATAGACCGCCCCTGGTCAAGGTTTGCGGTCTGTCCGTAAAACTTCCGTCTAGCCACCGTTCTTAAAGCGGCTATTGTATACAGAGGCTTGTGCAGCAACACAGCCTCTGTTCTTATTTTAATTATAATACTGGGAAATTATACATGCAATATCTCAAAGAAAAAGTGTAAGAGTTCTCGGAACCCCTTGTAATGATTCGAATTAGTGAAACAGCAGCCTCTCCCAAAATCCTCCAATGGACTAACTGACTTCGACAATTCACTAACTATTACTCTACTCCTCCATTTCATCCTTGAACACTAACCCTAACAGCTTGGCAAATGCAGCCGCTTGGCTGGAATCAATTACGCATCCAGCGAGCAGGTTTGGAGATGCCATCAGTCGATCGAAGGTACAGGTGCTTAAATCCATGCCTTTGAGATCAACATTCACCAGATTCGCCTGGTTTAATGGACAACGATCGAATACGACGTGCTGAAATTTGGCCTCATAGTAATCAGCCTGATTGAGTGAGCATTCCTGAAACTTCATGTGGCTGCAGTCTGCAAACCGATAATTGGAATAATCCGCAAAGCACTCCAGCAATTGAATGTTTTTCAGCATGGCGCCAGTGAAATTTGTTCCTAATAGCTTGCAATTTCGCATTTCCACGCGGTGGATGACGGCATTGGTAAAATCAACATTCGACAGATCACATTTATCAAAAATAACATCCGTAAACTCCGCATTAAAGAATGACGTATTCGTAAAAGTAACATTCGAGAATACGACGCAATCTATTCTGCCTTTATCCATAACCAAGTCTTCAATATGTGAATCGTGAATCGAGACCCTAGCCAGTTCGCGCTCTTCAAGCACGTTCTCCAAATCCCATTTAAGAGGCTCAAATACACGCGGCAGCTTAGGCGCCTGGATTTTCACTTTAGCGGCCAACATCAGCACATCCTTTACAGAGAATCAATTACCTACAACTTCTTCTTTTTTTGGCATTCGGCTTTTTCGATATTCTGAGCAACTCTAAATTCTACTATTCTGCGTATTAAATCATATGGCAGCGGCTTATCAATAGGAAATTGTACGGATCCTTTAGCCGATTTATACGGGGACAACTCATGTTGAAATGTAGCAATTCCGCTTGGAGTCGGATAAAATCCGATATGCTTTGTGAATGCGGCAAAATGCACCAGATTTCCATGCAAATCAAAAGTAGGCATCTGATAACTGATCTTCTCCTTTGCATCTGGCGCCGACTCCTTAATAACTCTTCTTAACGTTTGAAGAATTTCCTGCACCTCAGGTGAAAATTGTGAAATATATTCATCAATTGACTGATAAGTGATTTTCTCCATGATTTCTCCTTTCATGGGTCCAATTAGTAGTATTTTCCTAAATATACTCTAATCAGTTAGAAGCTACAATTAAACAAAAAGAAATAGACCGCCCCCGGCAAGGTGTGCGGTCAACCCGTAAAACTTCCGTATAGCCACCGCTCTTAAAGCGGCTGCTAATACTTCTATTCAAATTTTATCAGATTATACTCTTGGAGTGAATACAACAAATCTTTTTCCATTATTTCATTAAAATCCATTCCAATAAAACGGTTTTCAATTGCACGGAAATCCAGAATAGAGATACTATCGGAAAAAATCTTCAATTCTTTTACAAGCCCATGTTCAACCTCGAAAAAGGCCTGAATATTGCCTGATGGAGTCCTTTTCTCAATAAACGCATTATACTTAGGACTCTCCCCATAAATCCATCTATCATCCATATATTTCTTAGTAAAGGCAGGCGATTTCTCTTGTCGGCTATACTTTACCAAGAAGGAATTTTCACCGTAAATTTCCTTAAAGCTGTCAATCATCGCTTCAGAAAGGCTGGAAATTGAGATTTCATTGTTTAGTTCCTTCAAATTGACGACCCGGCTTTTGACTGAGGTGATTCCTTTGGATTCCAGCTTGAGCTTGGATGGCTTCAGCACTTTTGCAAGCATAGTCAGGTCCACGTCGACCATCATTGTCCCATGATGAAATGCATTCCCGTCTTCTTCGTAGAAGGCATGACCAGAAAACTTTAAACCTTCATGTGTCAAATCGTTCCTGCCCGACAGATCAACTTGAAGTCCAAAACGTTCGACAGCTTTCTGGATTACTGCGATTTGTTTAGTCAAATTTTCTTGTGACTTTCGGAATACAAAAGTAAAGTTTAGATTACCAAGATCATGGTAGACTGCTCCCCCACCCGAAATTCGTCTGGCCAATTTACCGCCATTAAGCCCCAGTTGCTCCAGATCACACTCCATATAAGGATTCTGATTTCTACCGATAACGACTGTTTTGTCATTCTGCCAAAGGTATAGTGTCACTTCATCCAGCCGTGCGTTTCTAAGCAGTTCCTCTTCAAGAGCCAGATTAAAATAAGGATCGTTTTCCTGAGATAGGACGATTTTATTCATGGAAATGAAGTGCTCCAATACCTAAGCCTAATGCTGCTTCGTGAATAGCTTCACCGGTCGTCGGATGAGCGAAAATGGTATGAACAATTTCTTCCTCTGAGATCTCATTATTGATAATTACAGTAAGTGTACTGATCAAAGCGGAAGCTTCGGGACCGATAATGGAAGCACCGACGATTTTACCGTTGTCCATATTCTTGATTAATTTGATGAACCCTTTTCCTTCTCTCATGGTCAATGCTTTTCCATTTGCCTGGAAAGGGAATTTACTGATCTTGATTTGCATCTTTTGACGTATCGCCTGTTCTTCCGTCAGTCCAACGGATGCAATTTCAGGGGAAGTGAAGATAACGTTTGGTACCATATCGTAATTTAAAGTCGAAGGTGTTCCTAATATATGGTCTATTGCTGCTGTTCCTTCGTGGGAAGCAACATGAGCCAGCTGGATTCGATTGGTGACATCGCCAATAGCATAAATATGATCTGCAGATGTTTGCAAATATTCGTTAACGGCAATCCCTTTTCCGTTCTCATTTAGCTTAACGCCAGCTTTATCGATATCCAATCCTTCCAAGTTTGGTTCTCTTCCAATGGCAACCAGAACTTTCTCACTTGTCATAAACATCTCTTTATCATTTTTTTCAAAAATAACGACTGCGTTGCCATTCTGATCTTTTTCGATTCTGGTTACTCGGGCTCCAGTATGAACGCCAATCCCACGTTCGACAGCTATTTGTTTGATTTCTTCAGAAACGTCCTCATCCACCATAGTCAAAAGCCGATCACAATATTCAATTACGTTAACCTGGATACCGAAGTTAGAGTAGATAAAGGCAAATTCCATACCGATTACACCGCCGCCAATAATGGTGATCGATTTAAAATTCTCCTTTTGTTGCAGTGCCAATGTACTGTTCCAGACAAAATCATGTTCTATACCTGGCAGTTTAATTTCAGCAATTTTGGAACCGGTAGCAATTAGCGTATTGGTCGCTTGAATGGTATATTCGTCTTTCCCGTTCTTGACCAGAACCTGCTTGCTGTCTAAAAAGGATGCATTCCCTTTGATCACTCTCACTCCGTTTTTCTCCATCAGGTAGCCGATTCCCGAAACAAGCGTATCTTTGATTTTATCTTTTTGTTCGATGACCTTAGCCATTTCCACTTGAATATGATCAACTGATATTCCGAATTCTCCTGCATTCTTAATGTTATGGAATACTTCTGAAGATCGGATTAGGGCTTTGGTAGGGATACAGCCCACGTTTAGGCAGGTTCCACCAAGTAGCTGTTTCTCCACAATAACGGTCTTTAAGCCATGTTTCGCCGCATAAATAGCAGCAACATATCCTCCGGGTCCTGCACCGATAACTAGAAGATCGGCCTCCACATGTTCCTTCTTACCATGAACCAGTCCGGCAAAATAATCTAATTTGGGTTTGGCAGCTTCGTTCTGATTGGTGGTCATTGTAAACAGCACATGTCCAATCCCAATTTCCTGACCTTCTGAAACCATAATCTCATCGATTTTACCCGTGTATTTGGATTTGAAAGGGGTGTTTCCCTTTTTACTTTCTAACTGCAATAGTTGTTGTCCAATTTCAACTTTTTCTCCAACTGATACATTTATTTTTCCTATTTTCGATTTAGAGTCATGTCCGGTGAGTTGTTCGAATTTAATTTCCAAAAGAGATACCCCCTTTAGTTTTTCTAAGTGTGATCCAAGAGGCCTGCTTATTAAAGCAGGCCTCCCTGTTCAGAAACGCTACTTATATAATCGTTATTTAAAGTCTTTTTCAAATTCGTCAACAGAGTCCTTAAGAAGGGTAACAGAGTAGGCCATGCTCGGACCTCCGCCAAACGCTACTGCCACCATCGCTGATTCGATAATTTGCTCTCGTGTTGCGCCAGCTTCAAGAGCTTTGTAAACGTGAAAAACGATACAGTACTCGCAACGGTTGTAAGCGGCAATTGCAACACTAATCAGTTCTTTGGTTTTTGTATCGACAGCTCCCTCTGAGTAGGTGGTTCCTAACAAATTCATAAACGCGTTTACGTGTTCACCGTTGGTTTCAGACAAAGTAGCCAGTCCGTTTGTGAAATCATTCAACATTTGTCTAACATCTTTTTTCATCTTTATCTCTCCTCTTATTTGTGAAATAATTCACGTAGTTTCTTAAAAATTTACTTTACACTGCAATTGTTGCTATGTAAAGTATATAGATATAAATTAACACTTAACTCGAATAATGTCAATTAATTTAGTGATTTTTCGATAAATTCCGAAGCATTTTGTCGAGTACTTCTTTAAAAATAAATAATTCCTCCTGTGATATGTCTTGAATAGCGTCATTATGAAAAGTTTGACCAAGAGGGAGCAGTTCTGCTCTCAGTGCTTCACCTAGCGGTGTTAAACGAATTCTGGTAATCCTTCTGTCTGTAGCGTCGCTAATTCTCAAACATAAATTCTCTTTTTCCATGCGATCCATAAGCCTGGCAATTGACGATTCCTGCACATTCATTTTTTGGGACAATTCCTTTTGGATAATTCCATCTTGTTCTCCAATGAAATAAAGAGCCATCCACTGTACTCGGGTAACACCAACATCCTCTAATCTAGTTTTAAATTCATCATTTATTTTTTTGGAAGCCGTATTCGTAATAAAACCGATGCAATCGTTCAGATCAAACATACAATTCTCCTTTGAATAAATTATAGTCTCAGTATAACTTATTTTTCTCCCTCTTGTCTCAATGAAACAACGATAAGAGGGCTTAATCAGCCCCCTTATTTATACTCATTTATAGCATTTAATTATAAGACATCCATACTGTACTTCCCACAACCTCAAAACCTTGCTTGTACCAAAAATTCTTTGTTTTTTCTAATGAATAGACATACATCTTCTTGTTCGGGTATTTCTCTTTTAGCCATGTAATGAAGGAAGCTGCATAACCTTTACGTTCAAAGTCTTTAAATACATCCAAAGCTTCTATAAAAATAAAATCTTGTTTGTTTTTGACATCAATATAGAAGTCCTTTTCTAGATATTTCTCATCAGGGCTAAAATAATCTTGTTCCGCTTTGTGAATTAATTGTTTCCCGCTCTTGAATTCCCAGAACACACCGAACCCAACCATAGCATCCTCGGCTTCAATGATATAAATATGCTCAGGTAATTCCGAGCTATCCTTCATGCTTAGTTCCCGTCCATGATAACTAGGTACAATTTCCCCTAATAGTTGTTGCATTTCTTGATCAAATGGTTGTGCAGTAATTGTAGGCATTGTCGATCTCCTTTATGTTAGTTATAGCGTGTATTATCTCCAAAGAAAAAGAAGCAAGGTGTTATTTCGTTCCCTACTTCTCATAAGTTTATTGTATGTGGTCTAATGTCCTTCAATCTATTATCCTTCAGTCATTAAGACTAACTGATTACTCTCCAGCCGTCAATCTATGTTGCCGGTTTATGAAGCAGCGCATAGGTGGTGTTTATGTCATTGATAGCAGTGATCTCGAGAAGTTATCTCAATTTCACCTTCAACTTTAATAAATATACTGGCAAATATGCTGCTATTAACATTGGGATAATTAGCTTTATTGGGAATATCATGATGAACAGAAATATAACGACTAATGGCTTTCTAAGTACTGCACTTGTGAGTGCAGTAGTGACAATCGTAATGGATGTTACCGGATCTATTGGAAACAACAAGGCAATTGCATATCCAATACTTACCCCTGCGAAAATAATAGGAAAAATATGTCCTCCGCGCCAACCAGTACTCAAACAAAATTCTGTCAAGAATAACTTTACAATACCTAATGTCAGTAATAAATAAATAGACATTTGGGGCCACTGTTCTGCTAATTCGGTTAGCTCATGCTCCCCTGAAAACATAGTAAGAGGAAGAATGGTTCCTATTAATCCTAGTACTAATCCACCGATAACAGCTCTTATTACTTTATAATTTTCTAGAGGCTTGAGTATTTTATGAAAAATATGTCCCGAAGACTCATATAATTTTGCAATCAATATTCCTATAAGTATAAGTGGGATTAGGGCTATGATTTCATTTCCACCGAATGTTGCTGGACCAAAATCAGCTATAGAAAATTGTCTGTTATCTATTTTGGATAAAAGTATAAATACACCAAAACCTGCAAGAGTAGTTATTGAATATACAAGAGTCTTTATCGACTTTATACGTTTTGAATCTTTTCGATCTTCAAAGAATGTATTAGCTCCATATAGTGGTGCTCTAAAAATCATGCCTACTGTAGCCTCTACACTATACTCTATTATGATATCTCCATATTCATTTTCTACAGATTTTTTCTTAACCGTAGATTTGAGAACATCTCCTACCCATGTAGAAAGACCTCCTATAATGCCCACTAAAGCCGCCTCGGGACCGAGACTAGCTCCAAAAGAAAGGACACAAAGTGAAGCTATTGCGCTCTTATATACTGACTTATAATCAATTCTTTTGGTTTCCTTGAATTCTGCTGCTACAACATCCATAGTACGCGGGTAATTGCCAAAGTACTTTTGACATAACCCTACCAAAATACCACCAACTAAACACACGATTAGGGTCCAGTTTTCAACATCAACTACATCAGGTAAATAATCCCATAAAAAGTGAGTCGTTAAAGAAATTACAGAAAGAAAAGTCCATGTTAAAAGCCCTGTAATTCCTCCTAAAATGATGCTATATAGAATTAAATTACCAAATTTCGAAAATTTCATCCTCTTTTATGTACCCTCCATTCTTTAGAAGCTCCCTCAAAATTTTATATATTTGGTTTAAGGTAAATTTTATTTACTACTTTTTATCAAGTATGTGTGTTTACTTTCATTTTATACGAAAACAGCAATTATTTGAGTATAACAAAGGCAGCACTAAAAAACTACTCGGAATTGACCTTTCTACTGGTATAGATAAAAAGAAGACCAGAGCAGCGGCTCTGAATCTAGGCAAGTGTACAATCATTTGGTTATTCACCTACGTAATATATACAGGAAAAACGAAGGAGTTTGAAATAAAGAAGTTGATCGCAACTTATCCCATTTATAAGGAGTGAAATCAAATGGCATTTATGCCAATGCCGGAATCTCAAGGATCAACCAGACAGACACTGCCTCCTCCCCCTAATTATATCCCAGAAAAACCTGAAGTATCTTATATCATTGACTGCGTATTTGAATACACTTATGTCTGGCTATGGAATGGGGAAAATTTCTGGTTCTATCCAACGCGGGTTGAGTATGGTGTAGTTACAGGTTTCCGATGGACTGGAGCATTCTGGATATTCTATGGAATTGATCCAAGACTCATTAATGCAGTTTCATGTCCGCCAATTCCTACACTATACTAAAATAAGAGGGGCAGCGGCCCCTCTTTGCTATTTCAGAAGGATGGTAGTCATTGATACAACAATGACCCCATCCTTCTTACGTTATTTTTAGTTTCTGATTCAGATTGTCTACAATGAATACCACTTTTGCAACATTGCGCATAAATTTACTGTTGACATTAGACATGATGGAAATTAAAATAATAAAAGTAATTGATAATAATTATCAATATCAATTAAGTGAATTTGTAGAAGAGGTGGGTACATATAATGCATTTATCAAAGTTATTTAAATCTGTATTGGCTGTTTCGGTACTGACGATTGGCCTAGCAGGTTGTGGATCAAATCAAAGTGACTCAGCAGGAGAAACAGCAGCTCCAAAACCGAAAACAACTGAAAATCATGAAGTAAATGTTTATACAGCAAGACATTATGAAGTTGATAATGATATTTATAAGAAATTTACTGAAGACACAGGCATTAAAGTTAATGTTGTCAAAGGAGAAGCGGAAGAACTTATTGAGAGATTAAAGCGCGAAGGGGAAAGTACACAAGCTGATCTATTTATTACAGTAGATGGTGGAGTCCTTGCAAACGCAAAGCAAAATGATATCTTGCAACCCGTTACTTCAGATATTATTGATAAAAACGTACCCAAAAATCTTCGTGATGTCGATAATAACTGGATTGGATTGGCAACAAGAGCACGTATAATCGCCTATTCGAAAGACAGAGTTTCACCTAAGGAATTGTCTACTTACGAGGATTTAACAAGTGATAAATGGAAAGGGAAAGTGTTAGTTCGTTCATCAACAAGCTTATATAACCAATCCCTACTTGCTTCCTTTATTGAATTAAACGGTGAAAAACAAACAGAACAATGGGCCAAAGGAATGGTAAACAATTTTGCTCGCCAGCCGGATGGCGGTGACCGTGACCAAGCCAAAGCCATTGCTGCAGGTACTGGTGATGTTGCCATTATGAACACCTATTATGTTGGACTGCTTGCAAATTCTAAAGATCCTGAAGAAGTAAAAGTTGCTAATAATATCGGAGTCTTCTTCCCGAACCAAGAAACAAATGGTACTCATGTGAATATCAGCGGAATTGGGTTGACGAAGCACAGCAAGAATAAAGAAAATGCGATTAAACTTATTGAGTATATGACTGATGTTAAAGCTCAAGAGTACTTGTCAGCAAATAATTATGAATTTCCAGTAAATCCTAATGCCGCTAAACCAGAATTGCTTAAGAGCTGGGGCGACTTCAAAATGCAAGAATTAAATTTTGATACTTTAGGGGAGCACAATAAAAAGGCGATCGAAATCTTTAATAAAACAGGCTGGAAGTAATATGAAGGCACAGTTCATTAAACGTAATCTTAAAAAAGAGTTTAACGGTTGGTGGATGATTAGTTTAGTTGGGGCAGTAGTTATTCTACTGCCTATCCTTTTTGTATTCTCTTCCATATTCCAAGAACCTAATGAAAACTGGCTTCACATTCGTCAGTACTTGCTGACAAATTATGTTACAAACACCGTCATACTTGTGGTTCTGACTGGTATTCTTACAGCCTTTTTGGGTGTAACCTTGGCGTGGCTGATTGCGGCGTATGATTTTCCGCTTAAACGTTTTTTTCGTTGGGGGTTAATGCTGCCACTATCGATCCCGACCTTTATAGCTGCTTATACTTATCGAACCATGCTAGGCTATACTGGAGTGGTTCAAACAACGTTAAGGAATCATTTTAATCATCAGGTTAACTCAGAACTATTAACAATTTCAGGAATAAGTGGAGCTGTGTTTATTTTTACTTTATTCCTATTTCCGTATGTGTACATGATTACAAGAGCTTTTCTTGAAAGCCAAAGTACATCCTATATAGAGAATGCAAGACTGTTAGGACGAAAGCCACTAGCTGTATTTTTTAAAGTAGTACTTCCTCTTTCAAGGCCTGCTATTGTAGGAGGTATCGTATTAGTAATCTATGAAGTGCTGGGTGACTATGGAGTTACCAGCTATTTTGGCATTCACACCATCTCAACAGCTATTTTTCAAACATGGTTCGGGATGTACGATGTAGATTCAGCAATGAGACTTGCTGCTTGGTTGATGGTTATCATCGTTGGAATGTTCTTTATTGAGAGACTGCTTAGACAGCGGCGGCGTTATCATTTAAGTAATAAATCGAGGCCGCTTGTACCTGTGAAGTTGACAGGGATTGCTGGGACTGCCGCCTTTATGTATTGCGGAGTTGTGTTTCTGTTAGGGTTTCTCATTCCGTTCATTCAGTTGATTGCTTGGGCAAAAATGACGTTTCACGAAGTTTGGGACTCTTCATTTTTTACATTGTTTTATCAAACCGTCTATGTTGCAGTAATTTCTACTTTAATTATTCTTATTTTTTCTGTTATAGTCGCTAACGTTTGCCGATCTCATACATCATTTTCTTTCATCCTATCGAAGTGCGTGACCTTAGGCTATTCGATTCCTGGTCCAATTATTGCAATTGGTGTACTGGCTATGTTCATTTCGTTAGATAAATGGCTTGCTCCGTTATACTCTGCGATGGGACTAGGTAAAGCACCTCTCATTTTAAGTATGTCTTTAATCATGTTAATCGTTGGCTATTTTATTCGTTATATGGCTACCGGATTTAATGCTATTGAAGTGGGCTTTGAGAAAACGGGGACCAAATATATGGAAGCTTCGAGAATGCTCGGACTAGGTGTAACAAAAACATTCTTTAAAGTGGATCTTCCTTTAATTAAAGGGTCTTTAATTAGTGGCTTTATATTAACGTTTGTTGAAATATGCAAGGAACTGCCACTAGCTTTGTTGCTCCGACCTTTTAATTTTGAAACGTTAGCAACAAAGACGTATCAATATGCAAATGATGAGCAAATATATGAGGCTTCTATTTCATCACTTCTAATAATTGCAATTAGTATTATATCTATAATCATTGTACAGATGATAGGTAAGAGGGTGAAACAATGAGTATTGTCGAAATTCAAGGTCTTACTTTTTCATTTTCTCGTAAAGAGAAGCCAGTGATTAACGATTTTTCGTTTACTATGGAAAAGGGTGAAATTGTCGGTATTTTAGGGCCAAGCGGAAGTGGCAAAAGTACATTACTCCGTCTAATTTCAGGCCTCGAAATGCCGAAGAACGGAACCATTACAATTGCGGGTACTACCGTTGTAAGTGAAGATGTATTTATTCAACCAGAGATTAGAGGAGTTGGAATGGTGTTTCAAGACTATGCCCTATTTCCTCATATGACGGTAAAGGATAATATTCTTTTTGGTTTATCACGTCTACCTAGAAAGCAGCGAAAATCGCGTTTAGATGAGATGCTGGAGCTTGTCCACATGGAGAACTTTGGTGAAAGGTATCCCCATGAATTAAGTGGAGGACAGCAGCAAAGAATTGCGCTTGCTAGAGCGCTTGCCCCAAAGCCGAATGTGTTGTTAATGGACGAACCATTTAGCAACTTGGACGCAAATTTAAAAGAGTCAATCCGAGAGGAACTTGGAGTGATTCTGAAGAAAGCCAACATGACTTGTATTATGGTCACACATGATCGAAATGATGTTGAGGCAATCTGTGATCATAGTATCGTACTCAGGTAAAAGGCAGATAGATACGATAGAACACATTAGCGCCCCATGTATGGGCGTTTTTTGGCTTTGGCATGTTTGTAGAAGCAAGAAGAAACGGCTTCACCGTCTCTTAAATAGATCGGGCAAGACGGAATCCAAGGTCGTCTATGCAAAATGTCGGATGGCTGCGACGACGGCACGAAGCCCCACAACCCCTGGCCTCTTCAGCCCAGCTGCCTCCTCGAAAAATTCGATAGGAGCCGTACACTTGTTCATCATATAAATCAAAGCACCACTCCCAAACATTCCCTAACATATCATACAGACCCCATGCATTCGGTTCTTTTCTTCCTACTTCATGGATTTTGCCTCCTGAATTTTCATTATACCAGGCAATCTGATCAAGCTCTCCGTATGTATAACCAGTAGTCCCTGCCTTACAAGCATATTGCCACTCTGCTTCTGAAGGAAGTCGATATCCGTCTGATTCCCAATCACAAATAATGTTATCACCATCATTACTGATTGAATAACACTCTTTCAGTCCAGCTTTCTGTGAAAGCAGATTACACAAAGAAATGGCATCATTCCAAGAAATATTCACAACCGGTTGTAAATCTCCGTCAAAAGAATAAGGTGATTTATTTGTAATGGCATCGTATAAACCCATAGTTACAGGATACGGGGCAAGAAGAAACGGTTTTATCTCAGCTTTCCATTTGCTCTTTATTCTATCGTCTCTTAATTCTATTTCTCCCCCTGGAATTTGTACCATTGGATAGTCAATGTAGTTCTTTATTTCATTTGACAATCTACCTTCCTCCTAACGATTTTCGTTTAACAAATTTTACCTTGTTTAGGGCCGTTTAATCAACACAAAAGAAAGAAGCTCAAGCCATGAACCAGCTTAAGCTTCAAATCCAACTCTAATATGCTATTCTTTTAGAACCGGCTAGATTACTCCTCCATCGCTCTAATGGATTCAGCAACCTTCACCATCATGGAACATTCGACCCTCTTGCGGAAGATGTCACAGCTGAAGTCGTAGGTTCCGTCCAGGGAACCAGTCGCGTGCAGCGCATTGGCAGGACAGCCACCGCTGCAGTAAAGTTTCGCCCAGCAGTCCTTGCATTCCGGCTTCGAGTAGCAGTTACTCTCTTTAAATTGGCATTGCAACTCAGATTTTGTGATTCCATCCCAGATGTTTCCCATGCTGTACTCTTCATCCCCGACAAACTGGTGGCAAGGGAAAAGTTCGCCCCAAGGCGTGACAGCGAGATATTCGGTTCCTGAACCACAGCCGCTGATTCTCTTCTGGATGCATGGGCCTTCCGATAGGTCAAGCATGTAATGATAAAAGGTAAATCCCTTACCTTGTTCACCGCGCTCGATCATTTCCTTGGCGAGAATTTCGTATTGGTTATAAATCTCCGGGAGGTCCTCCTCGGTAAGTGCATAGGGTTCCTGCGGATCACAGATGACCGGTTCCATCGAGATCTTGTCAAAACCCAGGTCTGCGATATGAAATATATCATTAGTGAAATCGACATTGTTACGCGTGTAGGTTCCTCGTACATAGTATTCTTGGTCTCCGCGCTTTTGGACGAATTCCTGGAATTTCGGAACAATATGATCGTAACTGCCTTTTCCGGTAACCGTTTTGCGGAGTCGGTCATGAACATCTTTTCTTCCATCCAGGCTTAATACGACATTGTACATTTCCTGATTTAAAAACTCGGTTACTTCATCATTCAGCAGCATACCGTTCGTCGTGAAGGTGAAGCGGAACTTTTTCTTGTACTCTTGTTCTTTGCTTCTTGCATAAGCTACGATCTGTTTAACCACTTTCCAGGCCATAAGCGGTTCCCCGCCGAAAAAGTCGATATCTAGGTTGCGGTGATGACCCGAATTCTCCAGCAGGTAATCTATAGCTCCTTGTCCAACCTCATAGCTCATAATCGCTCGATCTCCGTTGTATTTCCCCTGGCTAGCGAAGCAATACTCGCATGACAGATTGCAGGTATGCGCGACATTGAGACAAAGCGCCTTGACATAAGTTTTTTTATTTTTCAAATCAATGGAGAGGTTCTCATATTCATCCTCAGTAAAAAGCTGACCATCATTCTTAAGCTCCTCGATATCCGCGATGGTTTCTCGAATGTCGCTCTCGGAGATGCCGGAATCATGTTTATATTTATCCAACATCGTTGTCACGATTTCTTCGATAGAAGTTTTCTCATAAATCTCAATGATTTCATATGCTAGGTCATCGACAACATGCACCGAGCCACTATAGGTATCGAGTACAATGTTGTAACCGTTTAGTTTATATTGATGAATCATACTTGCTAATCAAGCTCCTTTTACCCACAAGTAGAAACGTGCTTGCCGTCCTATAGAGGCGGCATCCGTTTCTTAAAAATAGCCGCCCAACTGCAGAGCAATGGGCGGTAGAATTCCGAATCCTATCTGTTCAATGCATTTTCACACTTCTGGTTTGCAACTCCGCAGGAAGTTTTACAAGCGGACTGGCAAGATGTCTGGCATGCGCCGCATCCGCCGTGTTTTGCGGTATCCATTAGTTTGCGGGTACTGAGTGTTACGATTCTTTTCATCATAAATAACTCCTTTTGCAATTTCTTGTGAATAATTTCACTTTTATTTCCATATACCATTGTAGCAACACCTCGCATGTACGACTATGATTCATGTCACCTAGCAGTCAAATAGGAGTCAGCATATGATCGATGACAGCTGTCCAGCAGTGAGGATGACCATGGCATAAACAGCCCCAGTACCTTCAGATCATGGAGAACCGAAAGACGTGGTAATTGTAAATAATGGTAATTATTTCTTTTTAAGAATAATGTGAAATAATTCACAACAATTAGACCGATGATATATTAAAATAAATTTTGCCTAAAGAAGCTAAAGCGTTTGGCTCTTTATGTAATCGAAATAAAGATACAGAAAAGTGGAGGGTTTAACATGAAAAAGAAAGTAACAGCAACGCTTACTCTCGTTCTCTCTTTCATGCTCGTGATCTCGGGATGCGGTAGCGCAAGCAATAACCAAGACCAAAGTCAGGGCAATGCCAAAAAAGAAGAGACCAAAGGAACGGAAGCCGTTTCGGGAGCGTCTCAAGCCCAATATACACCGTACGATCAACTAAAAGATAAATATGATATCATCATTGTCGGTGCAGGCGGCGCCGGTATGTCTGCTGCACTTGAGGCAAAAGAAAAAGGCATGAACCCGGTTATTTTTGAAAAAATGCCGGTTGCCGGAGGGAATACATCCAAATCATCTTCGGGAATGAATGCTTCTGAAACCAAGTTCCAAAAAGAGCAAGGTATTCAAGACAGCAATGATTTATTTTATGAAGAGACCTTAAAAGGCGGTCATGGTACAAACGACAAAGACATGCTTCGTTTCTTCGTTGACAATTCTGCAAGTTCGATCGATTGGCTGGATTCCATGGGAATTCGGTTGAACAATATCACGATTACTGGCGGTATGAACGAAAAACGCACACACCGTCCTGAAGATGGCTCAGCAGTAGGACAATACCTTGTTAACGGTTTGACGAAAAATGTACATGAACAAGGAATTCCGCTTTTTGTTAATGCCAACGTGACGGATATTACACAAAAAGATGGCAAAGTAAATGGCGTCAAAGTCACCTTTAACCAAAAAGACGAGAAAAATATTGCAGCGAATGCCGTCGTCGTGACAACCGGTGGTTTCGGCGCCAATATGGACATGATTTCCGAAGTTAGACCTGATTTGAAAGGGTTAGTAACAACAAACCAAAAAGGCAGCACCGGTGACGGCATTATGATGGTTGAAAAACTCGATGGTACAACGGTCGATATGGATCAAATCCAAGTTCACCCAACCGTGCAGCAAGAGAAATCCTATCTCATTGGTGAAGCTGTTCGCGGAGAAGGAGGACTCCTCGTTGCTAGTGACGGCAAACGTTTCGTAAACGAACTGGATACTCGTGACAATGTCACCGCCGCTATCAATAAACTTCCTGAAAAATCGGCTTATCTTGTATTTGATTCCGGCGTAAAATCCCGTGTTAAAGCAATCGAGCAATACGAAAAAATGGGTTTTGTCATTAAAGGGGATTCGATCGAAGCTTTAGCCAAAGAAATGGGTGTTCCTGCAGATCAGCTAAAAACCACGCTAGATACATGGAACAGCGCAGTAAAGAATAAAAAGGATGCCGAGTTCGGCAGAAAAACAGGGATGGACAAAGACTTGTCCGGCGCACCATACTATGCAATCAAAATCGCCCCAGGGATTCATTACACCATGGGTGGCGTAAAAATCAACACAAACACAGAAGTTCTAAATAAAGACGGTAAGCCTATTCCAGGACTGTTTGCAGCAGGCGAAGTTACAGGCGGCTTGCATGGTCAAAACCGCATCGGCGGCAACTCCGTTGGGGAGATCATTGTTTTCGGTCGCCAAGCCGGTCTAAAATCAGCTGAATTCGTAAAAGCACAATAAGATATCAGCTTTCTATATGCAAACAACAAACGCTTGGGCTCTGATGAGTCCAAGCGTTTGTTGTTTTAATTAATTACAATAATAATTCCATGGCTATACGTTCTTTATCCGCAATCTCAAGCAAAAGCTTGGAAACCTGGTTCAGCTCCTGGTGGTTTTCCGTTCTTCCTACATGGTCGATCAAAGAAGAGACGCTGATCCACATTGGTGCGATTTCCGTAAACAGCAAGTATGCCTGTTCTACTTTTGGGTCTCCAAACAGATTCACGCATTCTTGTAGAAAATCTCGATATAGATTTCGAAACAATGCGCCGCCAGTTCCCGCTCTTTCCATTAATAATGCCGTCAAGCATAGATCTTGCTCAAAATTCTTACTGCGAGAAGGCCACTTCAGGATTTCACTGCTCATTTTTATAATGCCTTTATTCCCTATGTTGCGAATGGGCGGATTCAAATAGTTCTGTGCATTCTGGGTTAAGGATGATCGAATAGCGGGCATAAGCGGGGGGAGAGTACCGATCGGCTCAAGCGTAAAGGAACGATTCCTGGAGCTCATAGGCCCCTTTGCGTTTCTAGCCATTGCCAAATGGACCAAACGCGTCGTCACAAGTCCACCCTGTTGTCTTGTATCCGCCAAGTAGGCGTATTCGTCATCCATGCCATATATTACCGCATAGTGGGCGGCAAAGTGCACTTTGTTCGTGAAATAATCCAAATAATAGGAGTCCAATTTAAGCCCAACCGGAATTCCGTGTTCTATGAAGCTCCGTACGTTCTGCCAAGCTTTTTCAACAGACGAAGTTTCTTGCGTCCTGATGGTTAAGTTGAGCCGGGATGCTATGCAAGCAGACAATTCATCCGGTTTCACCCTTCCCCCAATAAAAGGAAAACCCATCCCCTTCGAATCCCAATAAATGAATCCTAACCCTTGACCAAGTCCGAATAACATCGGTTCCGATAGCCGAACTCCCGCAAAATGAAGCAAGTTGCCCATTGTTGTCGTCTCGCAATGTTCCCCTTGAAAAGGAACGAATCCTTCAATGATTGTGGACATGTTCTTCCATCTCCTCCAACAATTCGTTGATTAGATCGGCGACGAACGCTTGCTCACTCTGAATAAGTTATTTATTCTCATAACGTACTAAGCCGTAGTTCATAAAAATACTGCACAATTGGATGCTTTAACTTCATCTTCTCGGTCATGTTTAAAATTCGCTTTTTTCCAACTCGTCTGTCCACCAAAGCTAGAATATTCAATAGGATATCATTGCTCTCTATGCTTTCCTCTATAGAAATGGATAGAAACTTATTAGCTACAACGATAAAATTTGATTTACTTAATGATGACTGTGCTGACAAAAGCTCCTTTGCATATTCTGATATTTTTCTACTTCTTGCAATTACTTGTAGACGATCCTCCGGAACTATCCCCTTGGTATCTTTTCTGACCGCTTCAATTTCTTCATTGTTGATAGGAATTTGGATATCTGAATCATTCTTAATTTCGAGCTCGGTCTGATACCATCTGATTAAGGTAGTACTATCATTCATATTGAGTACATTCTTTTTATCTACTGCAATATAACATTGTCCTGCTTTATCAGGTAAATAACGGTAGCTGGTTGCACGGTATTCGACCCTTCCATATAACGCAGGACAGAGAAAACTCTCCAGTTGTTGCTTCATTTTGCTCCAGGACATGTAATCCTCCTATGTTCTATATTATAAATAGTTATTGAGGCAGTCGTTCTGTTATCCATAATACAATATCCAACACATTGATCATAATAAATGGTTACCATTCAACATTTTGCCTATACTGGTGTCGTAAATAAATTCAACTTCTTTCATTGTAATAGCAACTATGTTCAATTTAAAGAAAAATGGCAGAACAGAACTTGAAATAAAGTTCTACACTGCCAGATAGTATGGAAAGATTGATCCCATAAGTTAATGTTTCATATCTTTTACTTGTTCACTTTGAAGTTCAATTCCGGATATTTAGCAACTAATGCTTTGAGCGCAGAGTCGTCCTTTCCTTTTAAATACTGGTCGAAAAAGGCAACACTGAATTCGTTCACGATACGGTGGTCCCGCCGCGTGTCTGAGCCGCCTAACCCTAGTAATGGAGAGAATAGCGCAAGATCAGAGTAGCTTGCATGCTTTGAACCAGGAATAAGTATGGATAAACCGCCGCCTGCCAATGCATTGCCTGATTTTAGCATATATTCTTTCCTGGGAGCTTCAAACTCCTCTCGGCTTCCCACCCCTCTCTGTTTCGGAATATCATCGTAAGAGGTCATTACCTTATTATATGTCTCTTCTGAATACATCATAAAAAAAGGCTTTCCCAATCCTTTTTCGGAAACCGGCGAACCATAAAACCCACCGTCCATACTTAAGGCTGCCTTCACACGTGAATCGTTCTTCATCATTTGCACTGTAACGGCTCCCCCGAACGAATGTCCGAGCATCCCGATTCGTTCAAGATCGATTTTGTCGGTAAAGCGACCTTTAGAATCGTTCCTGTTGAGCTTCTCCACTTGATTGAGCACAAAGGTAGCATCGTCGACCCAAAGTGGTATATGCTCATCGTACTTGGCCATAGAAGTCAGGTTAGTGCCGACTTTGCTCATGGCTACGCGTCCGTCAGCATACACGGTGGCAGCAGCTTCATAAGCATAATCGATGCCCAAAACGATATAGCCATGGCTTGCAAGTTCCTCCACCTGGTACATATTTTGATTGCGATAGCCGTTCATCCCATGAGAAAAAATCAATACGGGATAACGACTCTCCAAGTCCGAAAGCTTGGCTTCCAGTAAAGAATGTGTTTTGACCAGCCCCAGATGGCTGAACGTGAAAGCTGGAAGTTCCAGCATTTTTGATGATATAGCTACAGTCATTTTCGACGCGTTTTGGAGATAAGGACTCTGCTTTTCCGTGCCTCCTTTGGCGGCTGGATACCAAACTTGCACCATCAGCTCACGTCGGGCGTCTGGATTATCGGAATACTTTTCTTGCCGCTGTTCATCCACCCAGTGATAAACTGTCGATCCCACCGCATAAGGCCCAGTCGGTTTCACAAACGAGAATACCGGCAACATCGCCGGAAGTACAGACGAGACTAACAAAAATAAGGTCAGCAGCACCACTTGAACCGAGACCGTAACCCGGCTTCTGCCACCCTCCTTCCGCTTGCCTAAGAAGAAATAAGCCGTCAAAACCAATGGAGTCAAGTAAGCCGGAACCATCTGCCAACGCCCGCCCTCCACTGCAATTTGTACCATAACCAAACCGAAGGCGATCATCAAAGGGAAGACAGATCCCTGGCCGCCCTTCCTATTCTCGATAATTGCCCAGTACAACAGACCAAAATTGATCGCGATCACAATTACTTCCAACATCCTCATCTCGATCTCACCCCCTATTAACTAGTTTCATCTTATCCTGAACTTCTGAAAATAAAGTTGGGGGAATAATGAATTTATTCTGAAGTATGCCAAACAACGCCAAACTATTTCATAGCAATTAACTATTAACTCTTTAGGATAGTTCATAAAAGAAAAGCCTGCTTTCTCAGCAGACCTTGTTGTAACATTTACCTTTTAATGTCCCTCTCAATATATCCTTACCACGCACTCCACATTGGTGAAACTATAGACAAGCCGTTCTATCGTCATAGCACAGTAAGTATTTGGGGTCCATTATCTGTAATCGCAACGGTATGTTCATACTGTACGCATATGGAGTGATCAATTGTTCGGGCAGTCCAGCCGTCACTTTCAACATAAGCACGCCAACCGCCTAGCGTAAGCATAGGCTCAATAGCAAGAACCATACCCTTCTTCAATCGCACTCCCTGTTCCTTATTACCATAATGAGGGACAGCCGGTTCCTCCCACAATTCTTTCCCCACCGCATGACCAGTAAATTCTTTAACATTCCCGTATCCGAAATGCTTTGCATACGTATCTATCGCATAACCGATATCACCAATCCGATTTCCAACCACTGCCTGTTCAATGCCAAGCATTAAGCTTTGATGACATACCTCCATCAGCTTTTCAATTTCCTGAGAAACGCTTCCTACCGCATAGGTCCATGCCGAGTCCCCATGGTAACCATTGTAAAAAGCACCAATATCAATGGTTACCACATCTCCATCAAGCAAAGGGTTCGAGTCAGGAAAACCGTGACAAATCACATCATTCTTGGCAACACAGATGGAAGCCGTAAAGCCATTATGTCCCTTGAAACTGGGAGTCGCTCCTCGTGAGCGTATCCGCTCCTCAATTAGTTGATCAATCGCTAGTGTTGTTATCCCCGGCTTAATTGTTTCTGCTAAGAATGCATGACACTCTGCAACAATACGTCCTGCTTCCCTCATTAGCTTGATTTCTTCATCAGATTTCAGAATAATCATTTAACCGTCTCCTCTTTGTCCATATTTCTAAGAAGATAATTAAACCGATTGCGGCATTTGAAATTGCAAAACTTAGTTACTTGAGCTCGTTGATAAGGAATAAACCAACTGTCACATTGTATACATTTTTGCAAATCCAGCTGTTTCTTCTCCATCGCCTCAAGTAAACTTATAATCGACTCCATATACATTCGCTTCAATTCATCGGGGTCATCTACAAATTCCGTATGAAAAAGGATTTGTTGCTGCTCTTCTTTTTTTCGCTCATTAATTGGCATATCAACAGATAAATTCTCTATCCTTGGAACAATGCTTACTTTCAGTCGAACGGCTTGGTACCGTTCAAAAAGGCTATTAATTCTTTGTACCATCACTACACTAATCTCTATCTTAGCCTGAACGGATTCAGCAAGATCCAGTAGCAGTTCTTGCAGTTCTTGTTCCAAGCTTCCTCTCTCTACATGATGCTCATTAAGTTTATTTATCACAGTTAAGAAATAGTTCTCACGAGATAAGGTAGGACTCATGGAAAGGACGCTCCTTACTTGTATTAACAAAAATTAAACGGATTGAATCACTCAATCCATTTATACCACTTGAAAATTAAAAGGTCAAACTTTTTTACATATAGCTTGATCACTGACATCTGATGTCCGGTAAGGTCGAGCATTGCAATAAAAAACAGTCCAATTCTAAAAGCATTTGCTTTTAAGTATTGGACTGTTTCTTTTATATTTCAGGATATCCACATTTAAGGTTAATTTTGTGCATCCTCATAGGAAGATTGCGAGATAATTTGTCGTAGTAATTCAACAGCTCTATCAGAAAAACTAGTAACACCAAACACAGCCGCTGTTTGCTCAAGATGTGCAATTATGGCCTGGATCATCTGAATATCTGACGCTGTAAGCATGAGGGCTGGTAGTACATAGGTTTTATCTTCATACTGGTACCCTCGCTTCTTAGGATTATATACAAGAGGAGCACGAAGGGTATTCGTCAAATATTCGATATCCCGGCAAGCCTGTCGGATAGATATTTCAAAATGTTCAGATAAATGATTGCTGTTCGGGTACTTCCCATATCTTACTTGTTCATCAAACCATAGGATGCGATGCATATTGCCCAATCGACTCACCACACATTCTGTTCTTCTATCGACTATCGTCGTACTCTTTGGCAATCCTCTTCAGACGTTCCTCCACATTGATACGGCTTTCTCGGAGTATCCAATTCTGGAAAATATCATTATTCCAGTAATTCCAGAGATGCATGCTTGACACATCAAATGCACCTTGTTTGGCACTGTTTAATGATTCAAGAAATGGTCTGTACAAAGGATCTGATTGCTGACCACTAATTTGGGCCACTGTACGTGAAACTGCTAGATTATGCTTTGCCCATTCTCTGCCAGGGTCTGTATGAGGAGAAGCAAGTTCCTGTAGAAACGCCCAAGCTAATTCTACATCTGAGCACTTAGCAGAAATGCAGTACCCATAAACTTGAACAATGTTAATTAACTCAGTTTCTCCCATCCGAGGAGGCATGACAACCCCAAATTGTTCCCGATGTTCTGGTCTCATTGGTTTAATCGTCCAGTTAGCATCATAATACATAGCCATTTTATTGTGAATGAAACACGATATCCATGTATCCTTGCCGACATCTTCGAATGGTGTTACCTCTAGTGGGTGATACATCTCAATATATTTTCTGATCGTTTCAATTGTAGCAGGGGAATCCAAATAACCAGATGCTACCGTGCCGTCTTCTGATAAAAATGCTCCACCACAGCTCCATACAAGTGGCTCGACAGGAAGAAGCCGTGGTACTAGGTACGCTCCATAACGAATAACTTCACCGTCAGAATCGTATTTGTTCAGCATTCGAGCTTTTTTAACAAACTCATCCCAAGTCCAATCGTCTTGTGGATATGCAACACCGGCCTCGTCGAATAATGCTTTGTTGTAAAAAACACCAGGAACCTCTGCCATTACCGGTATCGCCCCAAGTCGACCTTGATCCATTGAAGCCTCAAGAACTGAAGGATAATAGTCGGATAAATCAAATGAGCCATCCTCTAGTAAAGGGGTGAGATCTAGTGCAATTTTCTGATCGAGCAGATGCCCGATATTACTGCCGTCCCACTCAATTAAATCAGGAGGATTTCCATTGCGTATACGTTGTTCTAGAATTTCTCTAGGCAGGGATTCAATTTCAATAATAGCACCCTTGTACTTCGCTTCAAACCGCTCTTTGGCTAATTCTAGCACCTTATGTTTTTTGTCATCACTTGATGTAACTGTTAATCTCATACTCTCACAACTCCCTTCTTCTTTCTGAAATCATCATACAATAGTTGGTATGACATAACGTGTCAGGGCAAAAAATTAACTTTCATGAATTTAAAAACTAGATAAAAAGCAAGCAGTCCAATTCTAAAAGCATTTGCTTTTAAGTATTGGACTGTTTCTTTTTTATGCCTAAATAGCTTCCCGTTTGGGAGGACTAGTTGCTGTCTTGATGTATCAATTTTCATAACTACACAATACACTTATTAGCCGTCGCTACCATCTGTGGTGGCAGCTCTTCCCTCAATCTCCATACAATACTCATGGGCTTATTTCCCTCATGACTCACATAATCGGCTTCTCCTAAGAAAACAAATGGAGATGTGAATCTATTGTCCTCTTTGTATTCCCGAACAAATAAGGCAATGCGGTTTCCTGTTCTTCGGTGAAGAATATACCGCTGTGCAGTCTTGGTGTCTTCGGAGACACTACTTTGTGTCTGCCAATGGAATAGCCTTTCATTAATCGCATAGTCTTCATAGAGTGTGGATGGTGAGAAATCTTTATCTGATTTATTAAGTGTAATGAAGAAGATGTCGGTCTGCTCGTTCTCAAAATGTTTTACGCCTTCACGGAATGTAGGTGCTTTATCCTCATTCCAGTAGCCAAATGCCGCTAATATTTGATCCATACTGTAAGAGCAGTGGATATCTAGTGGACAAGTAAAAGGAAACTCATTATTTTTATCCACAAAATCAAGATGTTCCTCGTTATATTTTAGGATATCCACAATCTCATCCTTAAACTCAGGACAGCTTAGAACTGCTTGAATGCCTTCTTCAATATTTGCAAATCCCAGCTTGGAAGGCTCTGCCCGATGTAATGTATAGTAGAACATGACCAACATCCGGTTCTCTTCTTCGTCAAGCGGCTTCTTACCATTTTCCAAATAATGAATTAAGAACTTCAACCATCTGCGAGAATTCAAGTTCAATAATGCAGGTATACGCTTCACGTATTCAGGATGATCCCATTCGAAGGCTTCCAGAATCTCTGCTTCTACCATTAATCCTCTAAAGAATCGGTTACCACTCCGGCCACCATAGAAGTCAAACAAAGAAATGCCATGGTAACGTACGAAGTTAGCCAAGGTCAATTCAAGCCCTGTATCCTCTTGGAAATACTTCATTTTGCTAATTAAGCTACTCCGACTGGTCTTTGCTTGCTTCAGGTTCCGTAATATATAATCCTTAGCTTGCTTCTCTAATTGAATGAAGGATCCTCTAGGCAGAGTAGAGAACCCATTTTCCACATAATGCTGAATCGAGTGTTTCGTCTTACCCATTAATGCTCTAAACTTATCTTGGAAGTTGTACTCCTTATGAGCCTGTCCGATAAAATCTAGTACCGTAAGGCATTCTTTACCCTCGGTCAATCGTAGTCCACGACCAAGCTGCTGCAAGAACACAGTTAAACTCTCCGTCGGTCGCAGGAATAGGATGGTATTAATCGCTGGAATATCCACGCCCTCGTTGTAGAGATCCACGACAAAGATCATTGAGATCTCACCGCTAATGAGTCTACTCTTAACCGTACTTCGTTCTTGATCACTCGATTTCCCATGTAACGCCACTGCTGGGATTCCCGCTTCTTCAAATACCTTGGCCATATAGAGGGCATGTTCAACACTTACACAGAATCCAAGACCTTTTACATCTTCCATGTCCGTGACGTATTTCTTCATACTATTCAGGATTTGCGTCGTACGAATTTTATTATGGGTGTATACCTGCTCTAACTCTGCAAGATCATAGCCCTTTCTAGACCACTTCACTCGTGACAGATCCACATGATCCGTTATACCGAAATATTGAAAAGGACAAAGCAATTTACGATCGATCGCATCGGTCAGTCTTATTTCTGCAGCTATTGTATGGTCGAAATAAGCTAGAATGTCTTTGCTATCCATACGTTCCGGTGTTGCCGTCAATCCTAGTAGAATCTGAGGGTTATAGTAGGATAATAGATTCTGGTATGAAGGAGCTGCCGCATGATGAAATTCATCGACAATGATGAAGTCATAGAAGTCACTCGTTGTCTTCTCTGTTAGATTCATAGAATTAAAGCTTTGAATACTAATGAACAAATGATCCACAGACTCCGCTTGATGCTGGCCTACATGCAGATCGCCGAAGTTCAAGTCTTTAAGAATAAAACGGAATGTATCTTGGCTCTGCTTCAGAATCTCTTCTCGGTGCGCCACAAATAGTAGTCTAGCTCTTGGGTTCTTGGATAAAAACCGTTTATAGTCAAATGCAGAAATAACCGTCTTTCCGACTCCAGTAGCCGCCACCAACAGGTTTCTGGTTCTACCGAATAGGGTTCTTTGTGCTTCAAGCTTCTCCAATACTTCTTTCTGATAATCATAGGGAGTTATCTCAAAATGAAATTGTAAGGTATTCTGTTCCTTCTTCTTGCCTAATGCTTCCTTCAGTTGCTGAACCTGTTCCACATTCTCGGAAGAAAAACTCTTAAACTCCCTATCATTCCAATAGCTCTCAAAGCTCGCTTCAATCTTCTTAAGTACATCGTACGAATCCTTCTCGGTCACCTTCAAATTCCACTCTAACCCACTGGTGAGTGCTGGATTGGATAAATTAGATGAGCCTACATAGGCCGTCGTGAATCCCGTATCTCTTCTAAAAACATAAGCCTTCGCATGCAACCGCGTCCGATCACTGTCATAGGATATTTGGATCTCGGTATTTGGGAGCCTACTGAGCTCGATTACCGCTTTGATATCTGTTGCTTCCATATATGTAGTCGTAATGACGCGTAGCTGCCCACCATTAGCGGTAAACTGCTCAAACTGCTCCATTAGACAACGTAGACCACTCCATTTGATAAAAGAAACCAACAAATCTATCCGATCTGCCGTTACAATTTCACGCTTCAACTCATGTAGCATATTCGGTTCAGAGTGAGACCCAGTAAAGAGCGAGCTTTGAGATAAAGGTGTAACAGGTCTCAGCACCTTCTCATCCCTGATCCCACGGATATGATTTAACTTTGAATACACATAGGTGAGTACTTCACCTTGTTCATCTAACTGGAGCTCGTTGTACTCATCCTGCCCTAACGTATTCTTCAATGTGTCAATAATTTCATTACAGGTCCGAATTTGCGCCAATACCGCTTCTTCATCGCTACTTTGTTCTCGCACAACTTTAAGTGCCCTACGAATTACCATAGCCATATAACCCGACAGCATCTTCCGAGCTTCTTCCACATCTAGTGCTTCCCTGCCAATCTCATAGAGTTCTGGGTCCAAGGCAGATAACTGAAGCGACGTTATATTATTAATGATTTGCTCATAGAGTCCTTGTTTCATGGAGTTACCTCTTTTGGGTGGAGTAATATGTATCTTAGTAGAAAAAGATTTATTCCGCTCTAATTGACGAGCACTCGAAATAGTCTTTAAAACTTATTCCATATTTCAACTGTAAGTTCCTTTATTCAACAGATTATTTCCACGATTACATAGCAATCGAATGATACTAAAACTGTCGAAAAGCATATGTCCGTATGAAAAAGCCTCCTTAGAGAGGAGGCTGAGAAGGTATAGAGATTATTTGTATAATTGGAGCACCCTATAAAGCACTTCATTATGATTTATATTCAAGTCTGTAAAAGTCCAAGTGCTATATTGCTTATAAAGCCTAATTGAATTACTGAATAATTCAATATTCCCGCCATAATATTTATTATCAAACTAATACTTAAGTAATGCAACAATATAAATCTGCTGGGTATTGATTTATCACACCAACCTAGCTCGTTTAATCATCATATTTCATTCTTAAATTACTAAAAAAGCTTAAGAATTATATTTTAGGTGGTATTATCCCCTACAAGTATAAATTTGTCCTACGTATTACGCCTCGGCTCATTATTTATCATTTTACCAATTTTTTTACTATTGAATTCCCACAGATACCTCATTGATGCATATTTTACATTCATTAACTCTTCGAGCTTATGCGACCAATTAATTCGATATGCTTATCGAGTCTCTTGTATTTATATTCTCTTCCCGTATCCAGTCGCGTTCATTGAATATTACGCCACTAAGCAGTTTGTCCAGTAGCATCAAACAGTTGAGATCAAATAATTCACTCAATTTTTTGGCACAATGTTTCGTACATAACATAATGGCCATAGGACCCAAGCGTCTCCCCTAATCGAAACCGCTACCGCATGTCGGTTTTCTTGAAAGGCGCCGCAGGGGGTATTTCAAACCATTTTTTTGTATATTAATATCTAACTAAGAGTGAAGTAGTTGCCAATTAAATAAATTGATATATTTTTTCTAAAGTAACAACCATCCGTTACTCTTATTGTGTTCTCATCGAAGTCCAGAAGAACAGATACCTCCTCTAGGTTATCTCCCAGCCAAATCTCGACACTAGAATTGCTATTGATACAATTAGCCAGTTGTTCCTCAGTGATAATCTCAATCTTTCGTTTCATAAAGTATCCTCCTTAAAAATAAAATAAGCACACGTAAACAGAAGGAATAGTCCTCATCTGTTTACGAGTGCTTCTCGTTAGTTATTATTATATACCTTGTTAGCGAATCTTCCAACATTTATTCCCATATTATGATTGTATTGCTTTCAGTTAAGTTAGCAATACAATATCCAGTATGGCTCACGGACACATGGCTAGTTAAAGATCTGCCGCTTAAAATGCTGTCAAATGAATCACTATAGTCAAACACTAGGTAGTATCTTAGTTTATCCAATCTACCATTATCATATCCGTAGCATTCTTGTTTAATTAAAATTCCAGGATTAAAGTAACTTAGTTTATCTTTTGAATCAATTTTTATTTGTTTAGTCTCTTTACTATTAATATTATAAAGTTCTAAGCCATCATAACAGTTAAAAAGTATATAATTTTCATTTATTACACCCTTAACTTCTCCTGGAATATTCAAATTTATAACTTGTAAGTTATTAATGATAAATTCAACGGAGTATAACTGTTTTTTATATGATATATAGAATTTGAATTCCGATACAAAGTCATGAAATATTGGGATTGAATGGAAATAACCCTTTCCTAAAAAATGTTTGTATATTATTTGATTGTCAGATGTAKCCAATGAAATGGTGTTTTTCCCTAGAATAACATACCAATCCAGATTAATTGGTATAATCGTTTCATGCTGTTTGACCTTCATTACTTTATTAATAACACCATGATTCATCGAATATATATATACCGAATTAATCCCGTCTTTATCTTTATTTTCAACCCTTATAACACAAGTATCAGAATGTCGGTAATACATAATTTCTGATATTACTTCTTCTGTATGAATTGATAAATTACATTTAATAAACAGTTGTTCATCATGTGTCGAAAGTAATCCTAACGAGTACCCTGAATCTTTCGAAAAATTTAATACTATAAAATTAGTTGAATCATGATTATAAGTGAACCAAAGGATCATATCATTCATCTTTAATTCCCTTACTGGTCCCCTTGATTTAAGCCCCTCTAATTCTACTTGCTTATCCTTATACTTTAGAACTAGCTTACTGAAAAATAGATTACTATTTGGTTTTGAAAGAGTTCCAAAGATATTTACCAAGTTATGCTTTGCAGCCTCATGAATTTCTTCCGCTTGTAGTCTAGAGCTAACGGGTAATAGCATATTTCCAGGAATTAAAACTGGGGATTGTTTAACCCAATCAAATGATTCCATTGAGATAAAGAACCGCTTCTCATCTAACGGATTTATTTTAAGAGCCTTTGCCCTGCCTGCAGGTAATTCGATATCTAGATATGGAGCAATTATTTTAGAATAATGCTCTTCATCTAATCCACTATTTCTCTTTAGTTCTAACTTAAGACTCTCAACTAATTCTTGACTCTTAAAATTTACAATGTCACGCCCTCTTGGAATTCCAGGTATAGACATCGTCAGGTTATTTAACGAAAGGTAAAATCTCCCTTGAATAGTAGCTCTTAAATTTGGGATCTGCTTATGGTTAGCTGCCTCCATCGAAATTACAATTTTTGAATAAAGCTCTGTGATATCAACTTTTTGGTAACCTTCATATTGTATTACTTCGTATAATTCTGCTAATAGAAATTTAGTGAAAACACCATTAGAATCATCACTAAATGCCACTTCATCACTGCTTGCAGAAATTATTATTTTTCCTTTACCATTAAGCTGCAACTCCGCATTATCCTTTCTACTTTTCGCAAGAAGACCACTGTAACAACAGTCAACTATTACTAGGACAGCCTTTGCTTTAGAACTATCAATTATCTTTGCCAATTCACTCATGCTTATTTTATCATTTGTGACGTCTTCAGCTTTTGAGTCACGACAAACAAGATAACCATTATTATTAATACGGTCTCCATGTCCACTCCAATAAAGAATGAGAGTATCTGTTTCATTGCAATTTAAAAATAAGTTATTAATTGCAGCTTCAATATTTTCTTTCATTGCCTTTTCGCCCTTAAAGGTGTCAATCTGATCGAATACAAAATATTTTTTTATTATATTTTCCAACTGATTTACGTCGTTTGTAATGCTTGACAAAGGCGTATAACCTTCAAATAAGTATTTGTCGACTCCGACAAGCAGAAATTTGTAGTTTTCCATTTGCTACTCCCGTATCCTTATATTCTCTATATTAGTTATGTAAGTCTTTAGAGCATAGAGAATATCGAATAAAGCGCCGAATAGATGCTTTTAAATGCACTTTAGTCGAATCCACCGTGATCTTCTCTTTTAGTAGATGGGCTCGCTCGAACTCCTGAACGTTAACCCTTTGCTTTCAATGATAGCATAGATAACTTCAACGATAACGATATCTACTAGTTCCGCTATTTGTTACTTCAGCAGCTCAACATTTTCTTACATTATAGGATTCTCTAATTCAATATCGCCAAAAAGTTTCTTCTGAAAATCATCACGAAATGACAGTTAAAATGATTGATTAATATTATTACTACTTAAAATAAGTAGGATATTGATTGCACCTAATACAACGCCTACCAAAATCAAAGTTACACACGAGATAACAACATCTTTCTTAGTACTATTTTTAATTAAAACTATTTTATTGCTTGTACTTTTCATCATACTCATAGTACCAATATAAATGATAATTAATGACAATCCCATAATAAAACTTGCTGGCGCATAGCGGCATACTCTGTATGTCAATGACTTTTCCCAACAAAAACTAAGCCACCGGAGGAAGGCTCACATGTGGCTTAATTTTGGACTTTTCTTTGCAATACGGAAAACCGTTACTAATCTAAAGGAAGTTTACATATTGTTAAATGGTTCCTTTATAAATTCATCTTTTAAGATTTCATCTATCAAACTAGTACCTTTGGCTACCTTATTATTCCCACCTAATGTTTTATATTTATCAAAAACATATTCTGAACAATATTTAATTCTATCATCTGTAAAACCTTCTAATACAATTAAACTTAATTGTTCAGGTGTAATATCAACAGACTCAACAACCTTAGCTGAACAAACATACATTACGTAAAATGAAATGTCTGATTGTTCACTAATAGAATACATACCTAAACTATTTATTATACTTTTTACTTTTTTTCCAATAATAGCCGCATTATAATAACTATCTAAAATTTTATTATTTGAATATAAATGATTATATGTATCCTCATCATTTAGTAACGTAGAAGGACGTGCTCTAGCATAGTTTGGTTTCTTTAATAAAATTGAAATTAGACATTGTGCTAAGAATGGGATACTAATGATCTTATCTTTTGGTTTACCTTCATTTTTATAGAAGTTTTTCCGTCTATCGTAAAATAATCCTTTAGTTTTTATATAACTTTCTATTTCTCTATGAATACTATCAGTTCCTCTTAGTATTGCTTTAGGTATAGTTGTTTGACTATTTGTTGCTAAAATAATATTATCACGAGAAGCTTCATTATCAGGCACTATTATCCTTATTAAAACTTTTCGACTTTCATTTCTATCATCTTTTTTGGCAGAAATTAAATAATTATATATTTCGGTAGTAGTTTGCAATCCATTTACTATTTCCGGGTTTTTTATTTCAAAAACTTTAGTAGATTTTTGGTCAATTTCGCTCGCTAACATTGTGACCCCATTATTAAGCCACCAAAAGTCTTCTCTAAAATCCTTTTGATTGAGTGTATCTGCAATTTCCTTATTTACAGTAGTATTTCCTTGATAATCTCGTACATTAGCTTCAAAAATGTGTTTAATTAATTTTTCATTTTCATTTGTAATAAATTTAAAGTATTGACCTAAGTTTGCTAAAACTATATATTCTTTTTCCTCTTGTACAATTATAGGAGTTTCAGAGATGTGCAATACAAAATCAGTTTTTGACGGTGCATCATATAAAGCAAGAATTTTTTGAGAATCAATATAATCAACGTTTACTGTAGTATTAGGGCTTGGATATAAACGTTTTAAGTTATATAACATTTCTTCTGCTTGTTGTTGAACATTAATATGTATTTCATTTCCCAAACTTACATAAAAGAATTTAAAATTCACTATTGGAGATTTAGTAATTAAACTCAAAAACGTATCATGAAATCTTTCAAAAAACTCTAATACATCACTATTATATCTTTTTGAAAAATCATTACCATGAAATGATTCTATTGAAAAAAGATTATCAACAATGCTTTTCCATTTATTAAATACATCTTCTCTAAATGATGTTTCAAATTTTGACTGAATTATGTAGAGATCTAATTTAGGATTCTTTTTGATATTTTCTAAAGGTGTATCGTCAAAAATTAATTCATCATTTATAAACAAGAAGAGACCATCACATCCGCCATCGTTCCCACTACCAACCATTCCTTTCTCTAATTCTTCATCGCTTAAATCGAATACTTTTAATATTAAGCTAGCTGAAAAAACTTCAAAATAGCCATGTAGCATCTTAAAATATTTAGATTGATTACTATCTATTTCTTCATTATTTTCTAATAAACTTTCTTCAAAACTTTTTTTTATTAATTCTCTTGCTATTAACTGAGAATTATCCATTTTAGTTGCCAATTTTAAAAGCACCACCTAAAAATAATGATATTTAGACAATTATAGCAAAAAAATAGTATGAACAGCTATTTAGTTACACTATTTTTTGTAATATTAAAACCTTACTTACATTGACCTACAACTATTGTACCATATGTTGGTATTTTCCTTTTTGTATCGTTCGTATTTTTACGTCTGTTTGCTGAGTAGATGTGTACTGCCCTATATTGCTAAACAAAAACATTCTTTTAGATGTAAATCACCCCTAGTGTCCTATGGCATCCAACTCCCTCTCCTTATGAAGACAAAAAAATGCCCTCTCGTTCAAGAGAGGGCATTCCCACATTAACTTCTCACTCTTTCTTTCCGTTCCAAACTAATAGTGAACAGCACTCCACATGTGTGGGCTGCGTAATATAGACAGGCTTAAGATGTGGCAGTATTCGCTTATAGTAACTTAAACTTTTATTTCAACGTATGTTGCATTAATATCATATATCATACAATGCCGCTTTTAAATCTTTATAGAAATCATCATGCTTTTTACATGCTGCTTCAAACGACTTAGCGATTCTGCTCATTTTCTCTCTTTCACAGGGCTTAACCCATATTCTTTCAATATCCTGAGGATATATTTCAACTTGTCCACTTGAACCATTTATATATCGATAAATTTGATTTTGACCTGTTTCCGTTTGTAAAAAAGCTGCAACATACCATGCTAAAACCGGATCTTTAAACCGAACAATAGTGATATGTCCGTCTACCACAGCCGGGAAATCATAGTTAAATACAGCAACACGACCGATTGTTCCATCGCCTGTTGAATTAATAAGAATATCGTTTTTCTTTACTCCAGCTTTATCTTTATTTTTCTCATAAAACTCTCTTGTAACGGACCTAGCAAGACTCGTATCGATAAAACCACTTCTAACACTATTAGACTTTAAAGCACAAACATTTTCTTTACCATCTTTATCAATTAGACGAGTGCCGTCCGGAAGAACCATGCCTTCCCAACATAATGAAACGGGATCATCTTCATTATCTGCGTAGAAAGGTTGTTTCCCTCTGGTTATTGATTTGGTAATATATTTTTCATCGCCAATCTGAAAGGAGTCTTCTAACTTACTTGTTTCAATACATGCATCAACATATTTATCTTGATGAAATTCTGGCTCATAAATATGATTAATTTTAAACAATCCATCTTCTGCCGATTTTAGTTCTAATAAACTATCGGCATGCCTTCTTTTTGTGAAGATAGCCATATTACTACCTCTTTCTTTTCTGTTGTCTATCATAATAGACACTAATTTCTTTATTTTTTATTTTTCTTATTAAGAGTATTGGTTTTTTCTTCAAATGATATATTAGAATTAATGTACCTTGTGATTTCCTCTAAATCGGAGATAATCATACCATTATCGTCCTTAATGATCCGTCCCGTTTTATCCTTCCCTGACTTCTCCGTAACAGCATAAATTACATCAGGATCTTGACTCAAACTATTTCCAGTTTCCAAATCCGAATCTGAAATTGGAGTTAGACGTTTTTGAAGGAATAATACACATGTTTTAGTATTGGTAAATGGTTTAAACATATTGCCACCTAATCCAACAACCGCTAATATTTTGGCATTCTTTAATATGAATCGTCTCACATACTCATCATTATAATTTTTCAGAACACCTCTTGGTAAAACAATTGCCATACGCCCATCTGGTAATAGCATGTTCAAACATCTCTCAATAAATAGCTTGTCTCTTGATAACTTATTCACTCTTTTAAAGCCACCATTTTTAGTGGGTTTAGATGAAAGTTGATACTGCGACAGTGTATCATCTTTATCAATATCCCCTGCAAAAGGTGGATTGGTTACAATGATATTGAATTGACGTAATTGGGTTTTACCTTTTTGAGTAGTAAATTTAGATAATGTTTCATGATCCCAGTTATTTGAGTTAAGAGCATCACAAGTCGCAATATTTGATCTTCCATCTCCCCAAATCAACATATAGGCTTTAGCAACCTTCGCAATTAATGGATCATAGTCTATGCCAAATACACACTCAGAAGCGTAATCTTTTTTATTCTCGATTATGTCGTTCTCATCATCTCTTTCTTGTTCAATCTGTCTATATACATAATCCAAAGCTCCGATTAAAAAGCCACCACTGCCGCAAGAAGGATCAAATACCGTTTCCCCATCTTTAGGGTTTAAAACATCGATACACATCTTAACAACATGTCTTGGTGTAAAATATTGACCCTTATCACCCTTCATTCCGGGGTTAATCATGACCTCAAATGCAGAACCTAATATATCAGCAGGGGATTTTAATAGATATATCTTTTGAAGAGCTGATACACAGTATGCTAAACTCTCTTCAAGTAAATTTATTTCTTCTCCGGCTTGAAACACTTCGCTCCATCTTAATTTAGCCTGCTCGAAAAGTTGAGTAATTCTTTCTCTTGCATCTTGAGGAGACTCAAGTACTCCAATTCGAAATTTCGCAGGAGAATTATCATTTTTTAAATTTGCTTTTTCATCAAAAAGCTTTGCGAATATTAATTTAAACACTTCATCAAACGGATTCGACCCTTCATGAGCTTTGATATAGTCCTCACAATCGCTTAATACTGAAAGGAAATCATATGTTGGCTCTAATTCCTTTCTTAGAATGGGTGTATCAACATCAGATAACTTCTCATTTTTCCCAGGAATATTTCTTAATTCTCTCCAGGTAGCTTCTTCTTCAGACTCCTGTGGTTCTACTCTTAATAAATAAATATGAGGAGAATCACCGTTACTCCACAGCCCTAACCTACAACCTGTAGCATTCATATAAACCTTTAGTTGTTCCAGTCCATCTTTCCTATTTGGTTTTTTTACTTCTATAAATATTCTTGGCACTTTACATTTTTCATCCTGGTAGACAACAATATCTGCTTTTTTCTTAGCTTCTGTTGATCCCACAATCACGGGAACTTCAACTTTTATTTGACTAAAATCATATCCGTAAACCTCTTTAAGACGATATATCCACCACTGACGAACTTTTTCTTCTGGTTTATTATCTACTTTAAACGCTCTATTTCTAATTGGACAAAAGATATACTCTTCTCCGTTCACTAAATATATTGTAAACCGCTCAGGAGAACTATCTGGCTTTTCTTTAATTGTTGAATACTCGTAGTTCATTGGTGTTAAACAACCTTTCGATGTATAATTATACATAGTAAATTCGACATATTATATCAAATACCTTTAGTTTCTGTAATAGGTTAACCTACTGATCTAAGACTACGTACGTACATAAAATCCAGAAAAACTTGGTGGATGTATTACAATGGCAAACTACCGATCTAATGACAATCTAATTTAAATCGATACTGGGTATCAATACTCCTAAGATTTTTAATAGACGTAAAAATCCATTAATCCTTTTAGCAGCACTTTTTAAGTTTATTTACTAGTCTCTTGTTTCCGCCTATTCAACTCTCTGTATAGCGATCCTTTACTTACATCTGTCATCTCCTGTATTTGTGTCACCGTAAATTCTCCGCTCTCATGCAGCTTGATTGCTTTGTCTAGCTTCTTATTATCTGTCTTGGGACGACCGCCCTTCCTTCCTCTTGCTCTAGCTGCTTTGAGCCCCGCTACAGTGCGTTCTCGAATGATTGACCGTTCAAACTCTGCAAAGACAGCCATCATACCAAACATCGCTTTTCCTGATGTCGTAGACGTGTCAATGTTATCTGAAAGACTCACAAGCTCAACGCCGTTTTTGTTCAATAAATCAAGAGTTTCGATTAGCTTCAATGTCGAGCGAGCCAGACGGTCTAGTTTGTAAATGATAAAGGTGTCACCTTCACGCAAATTCTCCAAAGCCTTGGCTAGTTCGGGGCGGTCATCTTTTCCGCCGCTTGCTTTCTCCATATATATTTTGTCATAACCGAATTGCTCTAGTGCATCCAATTGTGAATCAAGGGATTGGTCTGCTGTCGAAACCCTTGCATACGCTATTTTCATTCTTGTCATTTTTCTCATCATTCCTTCGGTTATGTATCATTATCCGCATCGTATCATAAACGTATGTTTTCGTAAATATGATTTTGAATCGAGTTTCGTACCAAAATATGACCTGTTACCTATTACAAATTCATTCTTTCTAAGAGTGTTTCATAAACAATCAGTCAGAAGCCCAACAAATGGTTCTTCAGGGTGATACGATTTCCTGGTTGGGCCAAATTCAATAAGCAGATCTTTCAATTTCCCTCGTACTTGTTCATACTGCAATGTTGTTTTTTCCTGTTGCAGTTGAGCAAGACCTAACAGAATTAATAACGGCTTATGAGGAGCACATTGTCCGTTCTTTTTCCATATGGATAGATTGGAGATCTTTTCTTTTAACTCGTTCGCTTCCATTTATCGTTACCTCATGTTCATTCTCTATGGATACTAAGTCCTACTTCGTTGATCATGCTATACCATTTCTTAACAACAATATGGTTTGATTTTTGACAAAAACATCGCAACAAAGAGGCCTGCTAACAGCAAGGCCCCAATTTCACTCTTAGTGTTTTATATGATCTAACACAGTATTATCTCATCTATCCCTTATCTCCCAATCCCCTTACAACTCCAAAACCTCCACTAGCTCATTCCTCTTCAACCGCAATTCCGACACGGCCTCTCTTGTATTCTCCTCATCCTCTACGATTAAGATCCTAGACTTCATCTATTCCTCTACTCCCCTCAAAAAGCTCGTACCTCGTATCTCTTCACAAACCCTCCCCAATTGATGTGACTTAAATCACAAGACACACTTTCTTATCAGCGTAGACTTTATACATATCACATCTTCGATTGGAAAAGGAGACTCCTTTATGTTGAATGAAAACACAATATCCATTATTAAATCAACCGTACCTGTATTAGAAAAGCACGGTGTCGATATTACAAAGCGTTTCTACCAATTGCTATTTACCAATCATCCTGAGCTTTTGAATGTGTTTAACCATGCCAATCAAGTAAAAGGCAGACAACAAGCAGCACTCGCTAATGCGGTATATGCAGCGGCAGCGCATATCGACAATCTAGAAGCGATCTTGCCTGTAGTCAAGCAAATTGGACAGAAGCACCGCAGTCTTGGTATTCAGCCGGAAGCCTATCCGATTGTAGGTGAGAATTTGCTTGCTGCCATCAAGGATGTGCTCGGGGATGCAGCTACAGACGAGATCCTGAAGGCTTGGGAAGAAGCATACGGTGTTATTGCCGATGCATTCATTAGTGTGGAAGCCGAAATGTATCAGCAGGCTGAGAGTCAGCATGGGGGTTGGGACGACTTTCGAGCCTTTACAATTGAACGTAAAGTGGAAGAAAGCGATGTAATCACTTCTTTCTATCTCGTTCCACAGGACGGCAAAGCAATTGCTAGCTATCTGCCAGGCCAATATGTAACGGTAAAGATCAATATTCCGGGTGAGAACCATACCCATCTACGCCAGTACAGCCTATCCGATTCCCCTAACAAACCTTATTACCGGATTTCGGTTAAACGAGAAGATGCTTTAGCCGATCACCCAGCTGGGAAAGTTTCCATATACTTGCACGAATCGATGCAGCCTGGCGACATTCTGCTGCTATCTGCTCCAGCTGGAGATTTCACACTGAATCAAGAAAGTAAACGTCCAGTTGCCTTCATCAGTGGTGGAGTCGGTTTGACTCCTCTCATGAGTATGCTTCATACTGTGCTTGAAACTGAGCCAGAGAGAAGCGCCTCCTTTATCCATGCTACGCAAAATGAACAAGTTCATGCGATGAAGGAGCATGTCCTAGGCTTAGCTAATAAGCATGAACAACTGTCCGTTTTCACTTGCTATGAAAAGCCGCTAAACAAGGACCAAGCCGTAAATCGCTATGACAAAGAAGGCTTTATCGATGCGGAATGGTTGAAATCGATTCTTCCGGCTGAAGAAGCCGATATTTATCTTTGCGGACCAATTTCATTTATGAGAGCGATGTATGCGGCTTTAAAGGCTAACAATGTATCACCAGATCATATCCATTTTGAGTTCTTCGGCCCTGCAGGAAGCATTGAGGATGGAACAGCTTCATAACAAATTCAAAGCCTCTTAAGGAAGCTCACTGACTGTCATGACTCCATATCGGAAGCTTGTACACGCAGTAAGCGATTTACAGTCTCACGGCGCAGCCCAATCAGCTGACCGATCTCATCCTGTGTCAACACATCGGTAAGGCTAGCAGGTGCAATAAAATTATGAAACCAGCCCTGTAGTTTCTCAAGCTTCATCATCGGAGTTACCTGAGACAACTGATCAATACGCTGCTGCAGCATCATAAGCCTGTCTTGCAACAAGAGTGCGATATCACGATAATATTCAGGATTTTCTTGAAGCTTTGAATACCATTCCTGCGTTGGAATCACTTCAATTTCAGAAGTGACCAGAGCGATCGCTGTCCCGTGATAACTATTCGGACTAACTAAGGAATGATGGGGTATCACCTCTCCTGCCAGAATGAGATTCATTAAGATTTGGCTACCGTCTTCATGTATGCGAACAATCTTGAGCATCCCGCTCTTGATCCGATACAGAGGGCCGCTGTCGCCTTGTCGAAATAAGATTTCACCTTTATGTAATAACATCAGTAACACCTCTTATTAAAGGGGCTGACTCCAAAGTCATCATAATTGACTTAGGCGCAGCCCCTTTTGAATTTAGTTATAATTTTCTATTACTAATAAATAACTATAGCAACATGCCTGTATATATACAAGAAGGCTAAATATTTCAGCCCATTTTTGGGGAAAATACTCAAGTAAATAAACCCGTTAGATAAAAAAATCAAACTTTAAATGGAGTGGTTATTATGCAAACAACTACACCAAGTTTCCTTAATAGAAATTCGGTTATTGGGCTGGCATTATCATCTCTAAAAGGTATTTCTCAAGTAATATTGATTGAAAATGCTGTAACTGGATTCGTTATTCTTATAGCAATCACGATTTCATCCCTATACTTGGGGATTATTTCACTTCTATCTGCCATCATCGGAACTTTAATTGGAAAAGGACTGGGAGCAGATGCGGAGAGTGTTAACAGAGGTTTATTTGGGTATAACTCCGTACTAACAGGCATGGCACTTTCATTGTTTATAAGTGGCGGAGAACGGTGGATCATTGCATTAATCGGCGCTGCTATCGCAGCAATATTCTCAGCAGCGATGATCCAGGTAATGAAAAATACTGGGCTTCCTGCTCTAACATTCCCATTCATCATCCTTACCTGGTTTTTACTGCTGACATCTTATCGATTGGGTACGTTTAAGCTGAGTCCTGGTCTTGTACCACAAGATTTATCTCATTGGACACTAAATATAAAAGGAGAGATAAATTGGCTTGACGGATTTACTAAAGGAGCCGGACAAATTTTCTTACTCGATAATAACTTATCCGGAATTTTACTCTATATTGCATTCTTATCAGCAGGGTGGAAATTTGGGCTCTATGCCATCATTGGAAATGCTGCAGCTCTAATTACTTCCTACCTTCTTGGAGGAGAGCACAGTCTAATCTCCATGGGGCTTTATGGATACAATGCCATCTTAACGATTATCGCTGTCTCCATTGTCTTTAAGGAAAATCAACGTTTTGCGCTTCTAACAGGGATTATTGCAGCTTGTTTAACGGTTCCCATTACGGCTAGTATGGATACTTGGCTTTTGCCGTATGGTCTTCCTGCACTTACAATGCCTTTTGTTTTGTGTACATGGCTTTTTCTGGGGGCAAGAAAAGTGCTGCCTTCTCTTTAATGAATCTAGTATTTTCTTAAGAAGCTGGGGCGGGTATTAAACCATTCCTGTCTAATGATTTGTAGGCATTCCGTAAATATTCTTTCGATTACTTGCGTCGAGTTTGCCAAAACACGAATAGTAAATCCCGGAACATATAAAAGTGATATTCCCGATTTAAATGAATCCCTACTTTCATTCATGACGTGAAATAACCGATCAAGAAGATGATGATCTGTTTGTTTCCCTACCACTATCATGGAACCTAAATGCGTAAAGCCTTCCATGAATCCAAGTCCGCCCATATTTTGGGTAGACGGACTCAATTTAATATGGTCGTAGACGGCCAGCTCGTTATCGATATAAATCTCATTTAACAATTGAATGCTTTCATAACGGAATCGTTCGCCCTCAGGAGACCACCCTGGAGTTATGATATCTGTATAAAGAAAGGTTGCGTTTTTTTCCATACGAACAACGTTTTTTTGTTTATACCTTGCCTGTTGGTACGCGATGAGCGGATCAGGTAAATACTCAAGAAAACTTCCTTCTTTAAGAATGATCTCTGTTTCCTGATACACATGACTATTCGGTGTTTTATAAACTTTTGTAGCAGATTGGGTTGTTAAAGTAAGTTTGGCTTTTTCATCCAAGGTAATCTTCATTTTATAACGATCGCCATCCAAATAGCCCCCGCCAGGATTTAAAAGATAATAACAAGCTTGACCTGAATGATCATGATAAACTGGACGCATAACTTTAAGTGCACCTTGGAAGTACACGTTTTTTGCGACTGTTTTTCCCTTCCGTTCCTCTGCCTCCAATCTCAATTCGCCAGTCCAATCCCCCATTCTAAGCCAACCCTTCTAATAACGCATTCTGCTTCAGCCAACTAATGACATCGTCTAGTCCTGAATTGTCTTTTAAATTTGTAAATACGAAAGGCTTATCTCCACGGAATACTTTTGTATCAGACTCCATTACATCAAGGGACGCCCCAACGTACGGAGCTAAATCCGTTTTATTAATAATAAACAAATCAGATTTGATCATCCCTTGTCCACCTTTACGCGGGATTTTTTCACCTTGAGCTACATCAATAATGTAGATCGAGAAATCGACTAATTCCGGACTGAATGTAGCCGCTAGATTATCCCCGCCGCTTTCGATAAATATGAGTTGTAAATCCGGGTGTTTTCCCTTTAATTCATCAATTGCCGCAAAATTCATAGAAGCATCTTCCCGTATGGCTGTATGCGGACATCCCCCTGTTTCTACGCCAATGATACGATCTCCCGGCAAGACACCATTTTGCATCAGAAATTTAGCATCCTCTTTGGTATAAATATCGTTTGTAACGACTGCCATGCTTAATTCATCATTTAAATGCCGGGTTAATTTTTCCACTAACAATGTTTTTCCTGCTCCAACAGGTCCTCCAACCCCGATTTTAACGAGTCCCATCCATATACACTTCCTTTCAACATTTTAAGACATGAAGATTCGTATATTTATACGCTCATGTATCATTTGCGATAGTTCTAATCCAGGAGAGACGATGCCGAAATCCTCCTCATCCATCTGCTGAATTTTCTCGGAAGCCCTTATTAAATTGCTCTGGATTTCACGAATAATTCTCTGACCTGCCGTCTGCCCCAAAGGGATTGCCCGTACAGCATTTTGGACAAGACTTGAAACTACGGAATGCAAATAATAAAGAGTCGTTGTGAATTGCGGTACTTCAAGGTATTGTGCAATCATCRTAAACACAATCGCAGGATGTCCAATAGATTGTTTTTCATTAATCCTTTTTCTGTAAGTTGCGAGTATAGGCGCATCATATAAAGTTCCAACAAGGTTTAACATGCTCTCTCCCATTCTTTGGGTACCTTCTCTAGTTTCCCGAGGCAGATTTTGTACCGTCAACAGTCGATCCAGCTTCCACACTTTATGGAAATTTTCTTCTTCCAACGCCCGATAAACCAGATGACAAGCAAGCCCATCTGAATAGATGAGCTGCTCATTTAAATAAACATGAAGCCACTGTGTGAATGTATCTGGGTTGTGTACGATATCTTCTTGAATATAACTCTCAAGTCCGAAGGAATGACTAAATGCCCCGATTGGAAAGTTCGAATCGCATATCTGAAGCAAAGAAAGCATCTTATCCATGGCTATGCCCTATATGTCGAAATCCCTGCTTCACTTTGCGCTCTTCTCGCGTGAATGGAATATGAAGCTCCTTCAAAACCTCTTCTACAAGGTAATCGTATTGCACCATCATCTCGTTATTTTCAAAATGTGCGGGTAGATGCCGATTCCCTAATTGATGGGCAATTGTCCCCATTTCATTCAGGTTACGCGGTCTAATCACCAATAAATCATCAGCAAGAACATCGATTACGATCAAATTTCGATCATCCATATAGAGAACATCACCAGCCGCCAAGTCACGAGATTCTTGTAACCGAATGCCAATTTCTCTCCCATGATCCGTTGTAACTCGTTGTATTCGTTTCATTAAAAGAGAGCTTTCAAGGTAAACTTTTTCGATATGGCGTCTTATAACTTCTTCTTTTTCCATACTGTCGATATTTGCTTCAATTCTTTCAACAATCAACCTTATCACCTCAGAATAGGAAATATCTTTGGCCCATTGGAACTTTATCAACAGGATCACATGTAATGAGTTCCCCGTTTACCCTTACCTCGTAAGTTTGAGGATCAACGGTGAGCTCAGGTGTTTCAGAATTAAGTTTCATATCTTTTTTCGTTAATTTTCGAATGCCATGAACCGGAAGTATCATTTTTTCTAACCCGAGCTTTTCATGTACTTTTGCTTCAATAGCTGCTTGGGAGAGGAATGTTATCGAGCTTCTTAATAAAGCTTTCCCACAAGCGGCATACATGGGACGACAAATAATCGGTTGCGGAGTCGGAATGGATGCATTTGCATCGCCCATCATTCCATACACGATAAAACCACTTTTTAGAACCAATTCGGGCTTCACGCCAAAAAACGAAGGTGACCAAATTACAAGATCCGCGATTTTCCCTACTTCAACAGAACCTACATAGTCAGAAATTCCATGCGTAATGGCAGGATTAATCGTGTATTTCGCTATATAACGCTTTACCCGATTATTGTCAGAAAATCCGCCATCTCCTTCCAAGGAGCCTCTTTGTTTTTTCATTTTGTCAGCTACCTGCCATGTTCGAATGATGACCTCACCGATTCTTCCCATCGCTTGAGCATCTGAACTTGTCATGCTGAAAATCCCCATATCTTGCAAGATATCTTCGGCAGCAATGGTTTCTTTACGAATCCGTGAATCTGCAAAGGCAATATCTTCAGGTACAGACGGATTTAAGTGATGACAAACCATTAGCATATCTAGGTGTTCGTCGACTGTGTTAACGGTGTATGGCAAGGTAGGATTTGTCGATGAAGGCAGTACGTTCATAAAGCTTGCGGATTTGATTAAATCCGGGGCATGTCCTCCACCTGCTCCTTCCGTATGATACATATGAATAACTCGGTCTTTAATAGCAGCCATCGTATTTTCAACGAATCCGCCTTCATTCAAAGTATCCGCATGGAGTGCCACCTGTACGTCAAATTTATCCGCCACTCGGAGCGCATGGTCTATTGCAGAAGCAGTTGAACCCCAATCTTCATGAACTTTGAGTCCAATTGCTCCTGCACGGATTTGTTCTGCTAAGGGTTCTTCCGCTGCAGCCTGCCCTTTGCCAGTGAGTCCAATATTAATAGGAAACCCCTCTACTGCTTCAAGCATCCGGTGAATATTCCATTCCCCCGGCGTGGCGGTTGTTGCTCTTGAGCCAGCGGTTGGACCGGTCCCTCCGCCAATTAATGTGGTAAGACCTGCGGAAAGCGCAACGTCCACTTGACCTGGATTAATGAAATGAACATGGGTGTCCAGTCCGCCTGCCGTGACAATCATTCCCTCACCAGCAATGACTTCTGTCGAAGCTCCAATTACAATATCGACTCCATCCATAATCAAAGGATTTCCGCTTTTTCCAATTCCAGAAATTTTTCCATCGCGAATCCCAATATCTGCCTTATAGACCCCTGTATAATCTAGAACGACTGCATTTGTAATCACAACGTCTGGAATGCCATCGCCTCTTGTAACAAGAGGATGCTGGCCCATTCCATCACGAATGACCTTCCCTCCACCAAAAACGACTTCATCGCCGTAAGATGTATAATCCTTTTCAATTTGAATAAATAATTCTGTATCTGCTAAGCGAATGGAGTCGCCGGTAGTAGGACCATACATTTGGGCATATTGCTTTCTTGTCATATTAAAACTCATTAGTTTCGCCCTCTTTCCACAGAACCATCTACTTTATTATTAAATCCATATACCTCGCGTTTTCCGGCATAATCAACCAATTCCACTTCTTTTTCATCACCTGGTTCAAAACGAACAGCAGCACCGGCAGGGATGTTTAATCGTTTTCCGAAAGCTTCATCCCGATTGAATTGAAGGGCTTCATTTACTTCATAAAAGTGAAAGTGTGAGCCAATTTGAATAGGTCGATCACCTGTATTGGTCACTTTAACCTTCGATGCCATTCTTCCCTCATTGCAAGTAATCGGTTCTTCCTTTAAAATCAATTGACCTGGTTCCATTTCTATAGCCATTTACGTAAGTCTCCTATCTTTTTTATCGAATTGGACTATGTACAGTTACTAATTTCGTTCCATCCGGAAATGTTGCTTCTACTTGAATATCATCAATGATTTCTGGTATTCCCTCCATTACATGATCCCTTGTCAAAATATTCGCCCCATATTCCATCAATTCTGCTACAGTTCTGCCATCTCTAGCGCCTTCTAGCACCTCATAGGTAATGAACGCTACTGCTTCGGGATAATTCAATTTCAGTCCTCTATCTTTCCTTCTTTTAGCAAGATCTGCTGCTACCACAATCATGAGCTTGTCTATCTCACGCGGTAATAATTGCATCTTAAATCCTCCTTATTAAATCGAATCCACTTGCTTTCTGGAAAAAAAATGAAACTCACTTTTATAAATTTGCCCATTAAAAAATCATTTAAACTTGAATGAGAAATTAGTTTCTCGAAGCAACAAATAACAAAGACCGCATCAAATAGATGCGGTCTCTCACTTTAATGTATTCACCCCGAATAGTTATTGTATCCAGAGATTGAACAATCCTTCTGTTACTCCTAAGTTATACATATAATAAACTCCAAAAACAGTACTAATGACAGCAGTCAATTGAGTGAGTGGTTTATTGAGACTATATTTTTTGGCACTAAGTACAAATGGTATCCCAATCACTGTGGTACAGATAAGCATACCAACAACAGTTCCTGCACCAAAAACAAGGATGTAAATAGCACCTTCCCAAGCACTCTTTACTGTACTCATGGTCAGTAGAACCACAGCACCACTTCCTGCAAGACCATGAACTAAGCCAATCAACATGGATTTAAAATATGAAACATTATTATGGTGGTGTTTATGCTTATGTTTGCCATTATGTGTATGAGAATGGATGTGCAAATGGTCTGCTTCATCATGTTCATGCTTATGTACATGTAAATTTTTTAAGGAAAGGATAGTTGTAAGCCCAAGATACACAAGCATAATTCCTACTAAAAATTCTAGGGACATCGCCCATTTCTCTGGTATTTCACCTTTCATAAGAATAAGTAATATTCCAAAGATAAATAAGGTTGCAGTATGACCAATCCCCCAAAACACTCCCGATAAAGTGGAGCGTAATAACTTTTTACTTTGACTAGCAATAGTCGATACGGCTATTACATGGTCTGGCTCAATTGCATGTTTGATTCCAAGAACAAATCCCAAAGCTAGAATAGATAACAAATTAGCTTCCATAGTAACCTCCCAATTATTGAATATCTAAATAGATTATATATTTTTTTATTCTGAATAATGCTATTCTTTAGCTGAACTAAATAATTCTTTTTATCGTATCGTCCAAAACGCTAAAAGGTACCTTAACGGACTTAATAACAAAAAGAGGGGTTAGCCGCCCCTCTTAACTATTTCCGCCAATACATCCCTTAATGCGTCTATTATACTTTCCTTCTAGTTCTCTTAGAGTAACCTACTAATGCTGCAAGACTTAGTAGTAATATACCAATAGACACTAGCAGTGGTATTATTTCTTTCATAACGAACCACACTGCAGCTGAGGGCATAACAGCTACAGTCGATATCATCAACAACGTTATTATTATTGAGATTAAAGTTGTAGGTCCGCCTTTCATTGCATTTCACCTCCCCTATTCTTATAGTACCGCTACTAGTAACACGAAGCTCAAAACAATATACCTATTGATACTAGTATCGGTGCTACTCCGCCTATAACAGCTGAGACGATAATAGCTATGATTGATATCGACAACAAAGTTACTATTATCAAGAGTGAAGTACATGATTTCCTCCTGTTGTATCAAACCCAAACTGAATGTATCTGCTCCAAACCTGTCCCGGATATAAAATCTGTTTAGGCCAATCGAAATGATTTACGGCGTCAGGTAACTGTTGTGCTTCCAATGCAAGCGCACAGCTTGGCATGGCTGGGCTACTCTCTGATAATTGCAACGAAGAATCCAAATAGCCGCCCGAATATAATACTATCGCAGGAGCATCGGTATATAACCGCATTCTGCGACCAGATGCTTGATCATAAAGAACCGCAGCAGCCCTCTCTGGACCATCATTATTTTCTTTATTCAATCGAAATGCATGATTGTATCCTTTGGCTTGCACTAGCTGAATATGTTCAGGATCTGAAGTAACTTGTTCTTCAATAATAGCTGGCTTGCGAAAGTCAAAAGGCGTATTATTAACCGAATGCAAGCCTATTGGTAGATGCTCCTCATTATTGAAGCATACTTGTTCCGCATCGACGTGCAGCTGATGATCAAGTGCGCTTCGCGAGAAATCGCCGCATAAATTCACGTAGAGGTGACTTGTCAAATCCACCCATGTTGGCTTGTCCGTCACTGCCGTAAATTCTATGCGGAGGCTATTTTCAGCAGTGACAATATATCTAACGAGGAACTCCCGGTTTCCAGGGAACCCATCCAGTCCGTCTGGCAAACAGCATCTCAGCGTCAAACTGACAGCGTTCTTCATTACATGTTGATCAACTACATCCCAAATCTGCGAAGATAATCCATGTGATCCGCCATGCAAATTGTTTTCCCCATCATTTCTGCTTAGCTGATAAATGCTGTCATCCAGCGGAAGATTCCCCCCCTTAATGCGCCCTGCCGACGGTCCAATAACTGCTCCTGCGTAGGAACCTCCAGCGTGATTCTCCATACTCATTGGTGAAAGTGCGACATTATGAGCTTCACCATGCCGATCAGGTACCATCAATCTCCGAATGCTTGCGCCATATGTGGACACCTCCACTGTAAAACCACTTCCGCAATCGAGCAGATACATTGTATTTGCCATGCTACACCTCTTTCTATCCCTGATGATTCCGATCCTTCTCAAGTATTCAGACCCTTCAGAATCTTTCTCCTCTTGATCTACATTTTATCCGTATAATATCAGTTCCGCCATACCTATTCTGAACCCACCACCAGCAGTTATGTCCATGATGGTTACGCGTACATAATTTATTTGGTCATACTGCTTAGCAAATGTTTCTGGTGTGAAATGCTGTCCACCTACATAGCGATTATCAAGTGCCTTTTGCCATGTTTCACCATCAGTAGATACTTCTAAATCATACGTGTACCAGTTACTGTCCTTTTCCCAGAAAATACAGCTTCCAACAACTGATTGAGGTTTATTGAATTTTATTGTAACTGACTGAGGAAAAGTTAATTCCTTTGATAACCAACCTGTTCCTATAGTCGTTACACCATCTCTAAGCTTATCAGTACCCCTATCAGCAACACAATCTGAAGATGCTGTAATTGATTCAATTTTCGCATCTGTTATAACGTCACCTGGTTGTTCAGAAGAACTTGTAACAGGTTGATGAGCTGCAATATTTTTATATGTCTGTTCTGTGGTTTCCAGCTTTTCAACTCCACCTATCCATGGCGTATGCTGTCCATCAGGGACAAATTGACCTTCATATGGTACTGTGTTTACTGTTTTTACTCCTGCATTTAATCGTTCTGCTGCAGCATGAATATTTATATTTCCACTAACGTCTGCAGTTCTTACAAATGCAAAACCTATACCACCTTCAACACACTGTTCTTCAACACCTATTCTTTCAATATTTTGGCCAACTAGTTCTCCTGCACCTGTTACAGCAATTTTAATTTTGCCATCGTAGTTTGGTACTACAGTTCCATTCTTATCAACTACTTTAAAATATACAGGTATTAAATCTGAACCATCTGCTACTGGCTTTATTCCCCTATCACGTACTTCAACTTCTATTCCGGCAGCTTGACCTGGCGTTATAACTGTGTGAGTTTTAACCACATTTCCATCTAAAATAGCTTCTGCTTTAAGCTCTCCAGCTGCAAACTTATCTAATTTAAATGTAAAGATTGGACTTCCACCTTTTTCAGCTATGTTAGGAACAGATTTTAAAGCCTCTTCCCTCGTAATTTCTTTCACCAATTCATTATTCTGATAGAGCTTAACACTGTCACAGTTACTGAATACGTTAACAGTTAGGTTTGATGTTGGAGAATATGTACTTGCAATAAATACCACCCCACCATAAACAGAATTTCCAGCCAATTGCATTGATTGTAACCAGTAGTAATCATATTTCTCATATCTGTCTATATCTACTGATCCACTTCCCAATGTCTCTGTTGTTGATCCACGTGCGTAGTCATTCCAGCTCCATAAGAAGTATCCACCTATTCTGTCACATGCATCAAGGCCACCCCAGTCAGAGTAACCCTCTCCATTTAAATATCTCTGACGAGTCAAGATCTGAGTAATCATAGCGTCTTCGCCTTGTTTTCTCAAAGCCTTGCTAGATTCTTCAAAATCACCCCATTCACGAGTAAAGAATGGCTTGTTTGGATTAAAATCCGTCCATTTGCTAGGGTCAGACTTCCAATTCGTATCAACAACTTTGTAATTAACATCATATAAAGATCCCTGAAGTCCATAGTCTGCTGCTGTATACATCTGATTGCCAGGATATTCTGCATGAGCAATAGCAGTAGCCTCTTTTGCCCATTCTGCTGAATAGCCAGTCTCATTAAGTGATGTTTCCCATAGTATGACTGACGGTCTATTTCTGTCGCGTCTAATCATTTCACGTGTATCTCTTAATGTTAGATCATAGAACTTTTCACTGTTTGTGAAATTCTGCCATCCGGGCTGACATTCAATAACTAATAAGCCTAATTCATCACATGCATCTAAAAAGGCTGGATCACTTGGATAATGAGTAGCACGAACAGCATTAAATCCATTTTCCTTTATTTGCATGGCATCACGATACTGCATAGAGTTAGGGGCTGCATCTCCAATATTCTGATAGGACTGATGACGGTTCGCTCCGCGTAAATATAATCTTTCACTATTTATATAGAATCCATCTGCCTTGTACACTATAGTTCTGATACCTATCTTTGTAGTAACAGAATCAACTAAAGTTGAGCCATTGTAAACTTCACTTACTAAAGAATAAAGATAAGGTGTATCTGGATGCCACAAATTTGGATTTGCTACAGTTAGATCCTGATTGAACTGCATATCACCACCTGCTGCAATACTTGCTGCATCAGTTTCAGCCTGCGCAATTGTATTTCCTTCCTTGTCCACAAGCTTACTTACAACCTTCGTATCTGCTGATGTATTATTCTTGTTTACGACATGAGTTTTTACATTAACCTTGGCATTCGTTCGACTCACTTCGGGATAGGTTACAAAAACTCCACCACTCGCTGTTTGATCAGCCTGTAATGCATCTGAAATGTGTAAATTATTTGTAATTTTCATGGTTACATCTCTGTAAATACCACCGTAGTAATGGAAATCGAGATTTGCTATTGGCTTTCCTGGAGGTGTATCTGGACTATCATAGCTAGATACATTTACGGCTAAAACATTGGTTTCACCAAATTTCACTTTATCTGTAATATCTACAGAAAATCCTACATAACCACCATTACGAGTATAAATTTTTTCTCCATTTAAATATATTTCACTGTCAATCATTACACCTTCAAAGTCAATATTGATTGTATTTCCTTGGTACTTCTCGTCAACAGTAAAATAACGTCTGTACCAACCTATCCCTTGATATACTGATCGTCCACCATTAGAATGTTTCTTCTCCAGTCTCATTGTGTGTGGAATTGTTATATTTGCAAATGCCTGATCATCATAGTCAATTGCTTCTGCACCTACTAGATCACCTCTGTAGAATCCCCAGTCACTATTAAAATTCAATACTGTTCTACCATTTGTATTCCGCTTGTTAACCATGAGGCCAAACCTTTATAACCTTCCGACCCTCTCCAGTCATTTCGAAAGGACCCGGATAAGGATTGCTTACATCTCTTGCATCCCCTAAATAATCAGTGTCCATCTTAAACTGCTTACCGTCAGTATCTTCATAAGGCAATTTCGATATCCGAGTTTGATCAAGGAGCTCTGTCGTTACTAATTTGCGGCTTTTGTGATTTTTCCAATCCATATCACATGCCAGATGTAGATATACAGAATCTTCTTCGATTACAAACTTGATATTAGGATCAAACCAGTCTGCTTCGAGAGGCGCCGTCTCGTGTATACAAGGTTTCGCTCCATTAAGAAACACGTTCCCATCCATAAATACCAGATAAGCCGCAGAATCATACTTACTTAACCCGATCAGATCCTTTTGAGCAACAACTAAGTTGTTATATAGGCGGTCATCTCCGCATTCAAGCGTATGATGTCCTGCAAGTTCAGTGGAATGCGCTCGAAGATATGGCGTAGAGCGTCCTAAGTCGGGCAATATTGAAACTGCTCCCATAAACAGATTATGAACGTAGGCTCCACCTTGAGAAACGTTCAGCAACATATCCTTGGAATCTGTAGAGAGACAAAGGTTATGATCCACCATAAACGGACCATGATTGACTTCAACGAACAGATCACTTGAATAGTTGTCATATAGCAAGTTCCTAGATACACGTGTTCCCTGAGTCATCCAGTCAAACCAAAGCCCAATCACCGAACGATAGATACGGTTTTTACTTACCAAAGTATCAATGGCGCCGTGAAACTTAATGGCGGCCATCTCCTCTCCTGTGAAGGAGCGCTGCACATGAATATCATGAATAACGTTTTCAGTTATGACGCTGAAGCAAGCCCCCAAACTGCCGGCAATACCAGCCATCTCACAGTGAGAAATGGTATTGCCTCTAACGATATGATGGCCGATTTGTTCGTTGTTCCAACCATTCCCCAATGCGCGATCAATCGTTCTGTGATAAGCTTCGGTAGTTGTCTCAGCATTATCCCACTCGTCACCATATTTGCCGAGGGAAATCCCCGTACATCTCGAATGACTGATGACATTATTCTCAATAATCCACCCTTTGCTCCAGTGAGTTCCAATCAATGCAATCTGTTCGGCGGTCGGTGGAGCCCAAGGCGTTGCCGCATGACGCATCGTAAAGCCTCTGACGGTTATATAGTTGATGCCTGACTGCTTCGGATAGAACACGGATTGTCTTACATTAATCTCAACTAATTCCTCATTCGGGTTGGAGTTGCCAAAATTAGCCCAGATTATCGTATTCTGCTCGTCAACTCTTGCGAACCAGAGCATTGTGTTGCCTTCATTATGTATGACATCATTAAATTCAGCTGCTTCTAACAGCCAATCCCCGTTCAAATAAATCGCTCCAGTATGGTGTTCCCGCCCCTTTGGCTTAAACCAATCCCCTTGAATAAGGTCATCGTATGGATTAAATCCCTGAAAAAAAGAATTGGGGATGATCACTTTCCATACATCCCCTTGCACCTTTTCCCAATTATTCATAATTTCGGAGCCCTTTATTTCAACCTTTTCACCAACTGCAGCTTGATATACAATTCTACGAGCATCCGATTCTCCGCCACATGGGGGATTAATTCTCTCCCGATAGGTGCCCTCATGTACAGTGATTACATCCCCTGGCTGCGCCTTATCAGCTGCCGCTGAAATGGTTCTTAATGGAGCTGTTAGTGAACCTTCCCACGAGTCGTTACCCACCAATGAAACATGGTATTCTTTGCCTGACATCCGTAATCACTCCTTAAATAGAATGTAAATAATCAATCATCATCTGGATCCTGGCCTAAATGCAGCCTGTATTCGCTGAGCGACATGCCAAAATGCTTCTTGAATCTCGTGTAAAAATAATTATTCCTTTCAAGACCAACCTTCTCGATTATCACAGACAAAGGGATTTTGGAGTTGCGCATATAATCGTCCAGCCTGTGCATGCGGAAATCAAAGATGTATTGCGCGATTGACTGCCCATATATTGTTTTAAACAAACGGCCGATATAATTCGGTGACAAACGCAACTTTTCAGCGATCAAACTGAGACATAAGCCCGTATTGGAATATTCCTGCTCTACAGTTCCGATAATACGTTGCATCAAATAGTCGTTGCTGCCCGATGAGTTTTTGAGGATCGAAATCTTTGCGCACAGCTTTTCCAGAAACGCATTCATCAAAATATCAATATCTGTATCCACTTCTGCCTCTTGAATATCATGCAAAAACTCCTGCAGAAATAAATCCTGATTATCCTTTATTGCAGGCATTTTGGCGAGCACACTGGAGTAAATGCTATAAATCAAATGGATCATGTTGGTTATAATTTCATTGTAAGAAGATTTAGATAATTCTCTATAAATAGATCTATAGATTGCAACAGCTCCCTCACTATCGCCTTCCAGCACTTTTTCGATCATCTGTAGTTCCTTTTTAACTGGAATATGGAAATCATCCGTATTGATTTCATCTATCATATAGGGTGTAATAATACATCCATGACCATAACGAATTTTTAATTGAATCGAATCCTTCAAGTTATTATACATGCTTGGTAAATGCTTCAGCCCTTGAAACAGAGTGCTATAAGTGACAGATAATGAAATATTAAGATAATATTGTGTTTTGGTTTGTACTTCTCGTAAATATCGCTCCAGCGGTTCCTGCAAAACTTTATATTGGGTTACTGTGGCACAGTCAACAAGCATCAGAAATTTATCAGACTCACAGCTGAATATTTCACAAGTACCGAATGGTTCAGCGATTTCTGTTGCGATATTCACAACTGCATAACGCAATGCCAAACATTCTTTTTGACTATTTTGGGATGTAAACCGACTGTAATTATCAATTTTAAAAAGACACATACATAACTGATTGGAAGAGATATATTCTAAATTCAAATCTCGCAATTTTTCCTGAACTGTTTTCATTGAATATGTAGTACTTTCACTTAATAGCGAGTTGAAAAAATCATGTTTGGCAGCATAGCCTGTTCCACGCATAACCCGATCAAGCTCAAAGTTTTGTTTTTTAATAGATTCAAACACAGACAAAATATATTGGAATTCTTCTGTATTCGATACAAGCGCATCCTGTTTCTCATGAGCTTCCCCAGTCATAATTCTCGTGATTGCTTGGATCGGACTATTCAACCTACGTGCCAAAAACAAGGAAACTGAGACACAGAATCCAAATACGATCACTGCAATACCCACCGCAATCAGCGATGCCGTGATAACATCTTTTAAAATTGTTTTAACCGGAGTTAACCCCATTATGTACCAATTATTAGCGTTGCTTTGACTGTATGACACAAGATAACTGATCCCGTCAATTTTTTGCACCTGATTCCTATTGCCACTCAATGTCTGTACTTGCAGACTCAATTCGCGTATAGCACTATTGTCATGCTTGAAACCGGGTGCGAGAACCGTGCTCAGAACAGCACCTTTGGAGTCAAGCACTAGAAAAGATGTATCTGGAACCGGATCATATCGATTAATAGCCTCTATGGATTTAGTAAGCGTATTCGTCCTGATATTGATAACAATTGCGTTTTTGAGCCCAGATGCAGTCGAGTTAGGATCTAATAATATGTATGAACATGTATCAGCCGATTGCGTTTCTTCATCAACATGTGCCACTACGGGACGCCCTTGATGCTCTTTCACAAAATTATTGTCTGTTAGCAGATTTACCAGTACTTGATCTGAGAATGTAGACGCAGGCTGACGCTCACCACTGCGAGAAGAGTACAACAAATCTAAATCCGCATTGTAAAGATACACGCTCTCGATATCGTTCAATGTTAAAAAATGCTTATCAATTACCTTGCTTGCGAGTAACGAAATGAGTGTATCATTGTTTGCCATGTTTAGAAAAGCAATGATATCTTTATCACTGTAAAGCGCTTGCCCTAATTTTTTGGCCGTCTCGTCGAGATACGTAATACTATAATTGGATTGTGCAATTAGCTTGTCGTTATAACGACTGGTCATATTAAATGTGGTGCGCAAAAAGGTAATCGTCAAAAAAACCGTCAGTAAAACAGTGATGATGATCGTGATAATCAAAAAGGATAAAAATAATTTACGCAAAAAGCTCGTTCGATGAGTTTTTTTATTCGAGAACTTCATTGCGACCTCCTTGTCTATTTCCATTTCTATTATAGAAAAAATAAGATATCACCACAATGAATTCTAACATTTTGTAGAAATCATTATTTTTCTGAGAGGCCTTGTGTCAAAAAACTAAGAGAACCCAATTTTTAATTGTTGAGTAATAATAAGGCCCCTCCTACAATGAGGACAGATATATAAAAGCTGCAAAGAAAGGAGGGAGAGAATGAAGACAGTTATTGCACAGCCGATACATAAAGGCAAGTCCTACAAAGCATTGCGCAGCGCTCGCCGTCAGATGCCTTTCTATTTAATGATGGCTCCTGGTTTAATTTTTATTGCGATCTTGTGTTACATCCCGATGGTCGGCGTTATCATTGCCTTCAAAGATTACAGTGCACGCGATGGTATATTCGGAAGTGCATGGATGGATCCGCTGTTCAAAAACTTTGAATTTTTCTTCAAATCCGATACAGCGAGAAGTGTTACTTTTAATACGATTTTTTACAATTTATTAGAAATTGTTTCGGTTACGCTTTGCGCATTGGCATTAGCTATTCTATTAAATGAAGTCAAAAACAAATTTGTATCTGCTACATATAAAGGTTCCATTTTACTGCCAACCTTCCTCTCTTGGATCGTCATCCAGTACATTCTGTTCAGCCTGCTGAGTGTTGACCGTGGTATTGTCAATAACACGATTACCGCTGGCGGCGGTGAAGCCATTCACTGGTACAGTGAACCGTCTTACTGGCAAATCATCATGCCAATTGCCTATCTGTGGAAGAACATCGGTTATTTTTCGGTGCTGTATGTGGCAGCAATTGCCGGAATTAACCCGGATTACTTTGAAGCTGCAGAGCTGGATGGCGCTTCGAAGTGGCAGCGAATTAAATATATCACGCTACCGCTTTTGAAACCGACTATCATTATTCTTTTACTGTTGTGGGTCGGCAAATTGTTCAATGGTGGCTTAGGTGACTGGAACGGATTCTACACGCTTCCAAATGATGCGGGTGCTCTATATGCAACAACAGACGTTATCGATACACTTGTATTCCGCTCGCTAAAGAAGTTAAACGACTACGGCATGGCATCGGCAATTGGTTTATATCAAGCAGTAATTGGCTTCTTCCTTGTACTAATAGCTAATTACATCATTAAAAAGACTGATCCTGACAGCGCACTTTTTTAAAGCCGCTTCTATTTGGGAGGGAAAGACATGCTTCTGAGAAAAATACATTTTTCCAAAATAGTGATTCATCTCATTTTCTTTGCGATGAGCCTGGCTTGCATTATTCCGCTTCTTTTGGTTGTTTCTGTGTCGTTTACTAGCGAACAATCACTGATGCTTGACGGGTTTCATCTTTGGCCTGAAGAGTTCAGTACTGCAGCTTACCAATATGTGTTCAGCGGAGCAGGCTCTATTCTAAATGCATATGGAGTTACCATATTCGTGACTGCTGTTGGTACATTCTTACATCTATTGATTACTTCCATGCTGTCGTATTCACTGACACGTCCCGAAGTAACTTACCGTAAAGCGCTCACTTTCTTTGTATATCTGCCAGTCCTATTTAATGGTGGTCTAGTTCCACAATACATTTTACTTACGCGATATCTGCATCTAAAAAATACGATTTGGGTGTTGGTTATTGTTTATCTGGTGTCGACTATTAATGTGCTGATCATGAAAAATTTCTTCCGCAGCATCCCGAACTCTCTGATTGAGTCAGCACGCATGGACGGCTCGGGTGAAATCCGTACGTTTTTCAAGATCGCGCTGCCGCTTTCCAAACCGGCGCTGGCAACGATCGGTCTGTTTATTGCGATTGCGTACTGGAACGACTGGTTGACCACCTCGTTATACATCGAAACACCAAAATTGTACACCCTGCAATATTTGCTTCAATCTTTAATGAACAATATTGGGTATTTGCAGGCAAATGCACAAGCTTCACAGTCAATAGAGGCAGCCATTGGCATGCTGCCAAGTGAAGGTGCACGTATGGCAACCTGCGTGCTCGCCATTGGCCCAATTATCTTGCTGTATCCTTTACTCCAAAAATACTTTGAGAAAGGCTTGACAATTGGCGCTGTAAAAGAGTAATTTTACCGGATAAATATTCGGAAAATTAAATAAATTTTAGGGGGATAACTCATGAGAAAAATTTTTGCAAGTATGTTGTCCGTAACTCTGGTGTCAACCATGTTGTTGGCCGGCTGTACACAGAAAGACGCAAGCTCTACCACTAATCCATCTTCCACTTCCACCAGTCCAGCTGCCACTCCTACTCCTGCTAATGAAAAAATGGTTGATCTTAAATTCTACATGATGAACACTCCTGTCAATGAATTGGACCGCATCATGAAGAAAGCTAACGAAATCATCGGCAAGGAAATCAATGCCAAACTGAATTTGATTCTTGTAGACAGTAGTACATATGCTGAAAAAATGAATCTGATGATCAATTCCGGAGACGATTGGGATCTCAGCTTCACTTCAAGCGCGTTTGACATCAATTACTTTGGAAACGCCGCCAAAGGTGCTTATGCTGACCTGACCGACCTCATCCCTAAATACGCACCTGAAACTTATTCCCGGATCCCAGCAGGTTTGTGGGATGGCGTTAAAGTTAACGGCAAAATCTATGGACTTGTTAACTATCAACAATGGGGCACCTCTAAACGTAACGGATTTGCGTTCCGCTCTGACCTTGTGGATGAAACTGGTTTTGACTGGAAAGCAGTCAAAGGGAAACCAACAATTGAAGCTCTGGAAATGATTGGTCCTTTCCTTGGCAATGCGCTCGCAAAGCATCCTGACATGATCGGATTTGAGACCAGCTCTAAGCACAACATGTTTGCAAACGAGCCACTCTACTGGAACATGGAAGCTGTAGGTGATTTGACCATCCCTGGTTGGATTAACCTAGATCATCCAGACAAAGTCATCAACCAGTTTGAGACTGAAGATTTCGCCAAATACGTTGCCATTATGCGTGACTGGTACAACAAAGGTTATGTACGCAAGGATGGCGCAACGGTAAAAGATACGACTCCTGACCGTAAAGCAGCCAAATTCGTGGCTGAGATTACCTACGGCTGGCCTGACAGCATTGACTACGCTGGCAATCCTGATGCCAACAACATGTCGATGACTAAAGAGTCAGGAACCGGAAAGGCTGTAACCGTATCCACTACTCGTACCATCATTCCTGCAGGCTCTGCTTCCATCGCAGCTGTTGCAATTAATTCAAATTCAAAACACATAGAAAAAGCTCTTCAGTTAGTTGAACTGCTCAACACTAACGATGATCTATACAAACTGATTACGATGGGTGAAGAAGGCACTGACTACAAATATGACGAAAAGGGCAAGTACACTTTGATTGAAGGCAAATACAATTTCAATTGGAACGAATGGCAAATCGGTCAATCTTACAGCCCAACTTTCAACCGTGGAGCCTATGACAAGAACGAATCCGGTGCAAAACAGAAAGAAAGCCAGACAATAGTTTACGAGAATGACAAAACAGCAGAGATCTCTCCTGTGTCGGGCTTTGTGTTCGATCCGTCACCTGTTAAAACACAAGTTGCAAACGTCTCTTCAGTTACTGACGAGATGATTCCAGCTCTCAGCTCTGGTTCAGTTGACCCTACTAAAGTATTGCCAGAACTCCTTAAGCGTCTGAAGACTGCTGGCGTGGACGACATTATCAAAGAAAAACAAACTCAATATGATGCTTGGAAAGCAAACAAGTAGAAACTGTTTCAACGTCTTTATAAGACGGGTGCATTTCTGCGAGAAATACTTAAGAATTAGGAGCCTGGCGATATAAATTCTTATATTTAAAATAATTTCTCGTTTTGTATAAAATCCGGTGTATTGCTTCTTAGAGTACACCGGATTTCTATTCTAATAAGCCTAATGGAGAGGAACCCGATATGCGCTATTCACTTATGTGCAAATCTTTTACTGGTAGTGAGGTGTTAGACTACGAGAAAGTTCTTGTGAATCTGGATAACAGCCACTATGCTTTTTCGCAGTTCCCTTGCAGCGCTTCGATCACAGTGCAGACACTGTCACATGGACAACAATTGGATATTACCTTGATATTTAGAGAAGATACGTCCATTCCAATGAACTTTTCACTTTCTATGGAAACGGATCAATGGGATAAGAGCAACTATGTGCTGATGCCTGGTGCGGTTTATAACGGCAATCGCTTTGTAAGCTTACCTCTTCCGTATGCGCCTTATTATGAACCTCCCCAAAATAGTCATTTTGCGGATGCCGAAGTCATCACCAGCATTCCTCATCTAGATATTGAGAAGATGCAGTCGCAAATTTCTTTACTCTCTGGTGATATGACTTCGCCTTTATGCGGGTTCTATGATTTTAACAGCCAAGCCGGCTCAACTCTGTTGGGGAAACATCAATGTGGCGGTTTTTATACAGGCTTTACCGTAAATGAAAATCAAATCGACCATCAAGCTACTTTTACGCTTTCTGTTCCAGGCGTGCGTGAAGCTGAACAATATTTTTTTGGTGATCAAAACGACGGACAAGGCTTTCGTCCGGATGCATTAGCTCCTTCGCATGATACCGGAGCAATTTTTAAGGAAGGTGATACGCTGACTTTGACTGCCTGTATTTATCATTGGCAGCAAATATCATTGCATAACTTTTTCCAGCGGGTAAACAGTGCCAAAACAGCTTTGGAAACCTCAACAAATTTCTATAGTGTGCCATTTTATAAGGCTTATACAAGCATCAAAGAAAAGTACCAAAAGGAGAATTTTACAGAAGAAGGATATTATTCGGTAGGAACCGACTGGAATATTCCTCAGCAGTGCTGGCAGGCGGGTTGGATCGGCGGAGGCATGAACAGCTATCCATTCTTATTGGAAGATACTTCTGAAGCTCGGCAGCGCGCTATTTCTACTCTCCGCTTTATCTTCTCACGCTTACAGCATTCCGGCGGCTGGGTGTATGGCATGTATGGACACGGAAAGTTCTATAGTGACGGTGGTGACAGTAAAAGCGATTCGATTCTATTAGTTCGAAAAAACGCAGATTTGCTTTATTTCGCATTGAAACAGTTGCTCTGGCTTTCGGATAACGACTATTCTACGCATGAATTTGATCAGCCTATAAAAGCGCTTTGCGATGCATTTGTACGACTGTTCCACAAATATGGGCAACTCGGACAGTTCATTGATATGGCCGAAGATACAATCGTTATAGGCAATTCCGCCGGAGCATGTATGGCTGTTGGCGCGCTAGCGCTCGCGAGTGAATATTATCAGAATCCAGAATACTGCCATGTTGCCGAGCAGCTCGGTGAATATTATTACATCAACTATGTCAATAAAGGTATGCTTAATGGCTGCCCTGGTGAAATCTGTCAGGCACCGGACAGCGAGGCGGCCTTCGCCATGCTGGAAAGTTATGTGCAGCTGTTTGAGACGACGCATAAGAGTATCTGGCTTTCTCATGCACAAGAAACCTGTGAAATTGCTATGACGTGGGTTATGAGCTATGACTTTGTATTTCCTGCTCACAGTACCGCAGCCAAGCGTGGTGTTCACAGCAGCGGCACCGTATTTGCCAATGCGCAGAACAAACACTCTGCTCCGGGTATTTGCACGCTTTCAGGCAACAGTCTTCTCAAGCTGTTCCGTTTTACTGGCAATGTAAAATATCTACACGATCTTCACGCCATTGCACACAGTTTACCGCAGTTTGTATCTCTAGCAGAAGATCCGGAGTTTACTCTTGAAAAGAAATATCTGCCCGCAGGCTATATGAACGAGCGCGTACAGACAAGTGATTGGGAAGGCAAAGAAACCGTCGGGGAGTTCCTCTATGGCTCCAACTGGCCGGAAGTTTCTATGTTACTTACATTCGTCGAAGTACCGGGCGTCTATGTAGATTTTACAAGCCGCATACTGCAGGTGTTTGACCATGTGGAATGCTTTGTCACACAGTGGAATCCAGACTCTGTATCGCTGGAATTGTATAATCCTACAGCATACAGCACAATTGTCACCTTGCTAGCTGACGAACATACAGACGCAGGGCGCATGACGCACAATTACTTTGAAGCAATGAAAACTGTGCCACTTTCAGCCGGAGAGCGAATACAAATTGAACTCAAAAAATAACAGGAGGCTTTCATGATGTTGAATATTGGTGTTATTGGATACGGCGTACGGATCGACATGCTGATGGATGATCTGTTCGCGCTGCCTTATGAAATTTGTATCAAAGCAATCGCAGATACCAACCATGAGCGCGTGCGTGCTCTGATGAAGAAGGACGGCTCCAAAGAAACCATGCACAATATGGAAATCGATAAAATCGACGGACTTTTGCGCAGCTGCGAGATGAATCCAGATACCATTCATTTTTATACAGATGCAGACGAAATGTTGGACAAAGAGAAACTGGACGGCGTGATCGTAGGTACGAACTGCAATACGCATACTTATTTTGCGACCAAGGTACTGGAACGCAATTTGCCGTTGTTTTTGGAAAAACCGGTAGCGACTTCGATGGAGGATTTGAGAACGCTTGCCGAGTGCGAAGCGAAAGCAATGGCTCCTACCGTTGTTTCTTTCCCGTTACGCGTCACACCGATCGTGCAGGAAGTAAAGCGCATTCTGGATGCTGGCACAATTGGTAAGGTGGAACATGTACAAGCGTTCAATGATGTACCTTATGGTTTTGTATATTTCCATGATTGGTACCGCAATGAGGCTATTTCACATGGACTATTCCTGCAAAAGGCGACGCATGATATCGATGTCATCAACTATCTGTTAGGAGAAGAGCCTGTCAAAGTTTGTGCAATGAAGTCCAAGCAGATTTACAAGGGCGATATGCCAGCAGGCTTGCGCTGCAGCGAATGCGATAAGTGGGAAACCTGCATGGATAGTACTTACAACATCATTCATTTACGTAATGACACGCCACGCAGCGACTACTGCGGATTTGCAGTAGACACAGGCAACGAGGACTCTGGCAGTATGATTGTAAAATACGAGAGCGGCATGCACGCCATGTATTCGCAGAACTTCTTTGCCCGCAAAGGTGCTGCACGCCGAGGGGCTAGGTTATATGGCTATAAGGGCACCGTAGAATTCAATTTCGCCACCAATGAAATCAAAGTATTTGACCACATGAGTGATAAAGTAACCACTGTGCGTCTCGATGATCAAGGCTCGCGTCATGGCGGTGGAGACATTGTTCTCATGCGGAATTTTGTACATCTGATGCAGGGCAAAACAACCGAATCTGTGTCCTCGCTGAAAGACGGTATCAGAAGTACCCTTGTATGCCTGCAGGCCAAAGCGTCTTCCGAAAGCGAACAATTTTATCCTGTCACTTTTTAAATAACGATAAAGGACTGGTATTATGAACTACAATTATCATCAGGATTTACAATCCGTCCGGGTAAACACAATGCCTGACCGGGCTTATTATATTCCCTGTGCACCTAACCAAATCACTAATTCGAAAGTAAACAATGAGTGTGTGCTGCTGTTGAACGGAAGCTGGCAATTTAAGTATTATCCTTCCTTTGCCGAAGCTTCTCTGGATGGTACTCCGGATAGCGTCCTCCCGGTTCCTTCTAACTGGCAAATGTACGGGTACGACAAGCATCAATATGTCAACATTGATTATCCAATTCCATATAATCCGCCTTTTGTGCCCAAAGAAAACCCGTGTGGCGTTTATAAACGAACTTTTTCAGTGCAGCTTACAGAAGTAATGCGCTTTTATCTAAATTTTGAAGGTGTAGATTCCTGTCATTATGTGTTTCTTAATGGACTATTTGTTGGATATAGTCAGGTATCACACTCTACTGCAGAATATGATATTACCCCGTTCTTGCACAGTGGTGAGAACGAAATCATGGTTGTGGTTCTCAAATGGTGTGATGGAACTTATCTGGAAGCACAGGATAAATTCCGTATGTCGGGCATTTTCCGCGATGTATATGTGCTGAAACGCCCGCAAAACTACATTCGCCATTATGTGGTGCAAATGTTGATAGAACCTGGAAGCGCAAAGGTATCTTTCCACTTTGAAGATGAAGGACCTGCACTTCACAAATCCATTCAAATTCTGGATGCCGCAGGCAAGCCTGTTGCTCAGGGCGAAACATGCGACGACACACTTTGTCTGACCATAGAAAACCCTGTGCTTTGGAATGCCGAGCAGCCATATTTGTATCAGATGGTACTAGATACCTTACACGAGCGAATAGTAGATACTATTGGGATTCGGACCATATCTACACGAGGCAAAGTGTTGCTTGTCAACGAGCAGCCCATCAAATTAAAAGGCGTAAACCGCCACGATAGCTATCCCGATACCGGTTATGTGGCTTCACGTGAGCAAATGGTACGTGATTTGCAGTTGATGAAGCAGCATAACATCAACGCCATTCGTACATCACATTACCCAAACGCACCGGAATTTTATCATTTGTGTGACGAATATGGCTTCTATGTGATTGATGAGGGCGACATGGAAACGCATGGCGCATGGTCGAGCCATGGTTTGCGCGATAATGACTGGTATGCCCTTGTCCATCATGATCCGCAGTTCCAAACGGCTATTGTGGACCGTGTGCAGCGTCTAGTCACTCGCGACATCAACCGCCCTTGTGTAATCATCTGGTCACTTGGCAACGAGAGTGGATTAGGTGTCAATACGTTAACCGCTGTTGACGTTGTGCGGAAGATGGACAGCTCACGTCTGCTTCATTATGAATCCAAAAACTATATGCCCGAGGATGAGGGGAAATTCAACTTTGATATCATGGATTTGGAAAGCCATATGTATCCTGATCTTGAGTATACAGAAAAACGGGCTCAGGAAAGCAACAAGCCATTGATCCTGTGTGAGTTTACCCATGCAATGGGCAATGGTCCCGGCAGCTTATCCGAATACTATGATTTGTTCTATCGTTATCCTAGTTTTGCCGGCGGTTTTGTGTGGGAATGGTGCGATCATGCGATTGTACAACACGACGCGAATGGCAACGCACAGTATCTTTATGGCGGGGATTTCGGCGAAGAGCTACATGACGGTAACTTCTGCGTAGACGGATTAGTGTATCCCGACCGCACGCCGCATACCGGTTTGCTGGAGCTGAAAAACTGTGCCCGTCCTGTTCATGTTACAAGAGAAGCTAACACTTTCTGGGCAGACAACAAACTAGACTTTGCAGACCTTTCCGATGCTCTTGTCATTGTCTGGACACTCGAACAGAACGGCACCAAAATAGCAGAAGGCGCTATTACCGATTTCAGTCTTGCTCCGCATTCGAAAGCACAATTGCCGATTTCACTTCCACATATAGATGGTTCGCGCATCTATCTGAAATTTGAATATCTACAAAAAGCTGAACATCCGCTAATCCCGGTCGGAACATCCTTGGGATTTGATCAATTTGATCTATCCACGGAGATATTCAGCATGAGCTTGCCTGTATCGCATCACACCCTATCGGCTCAGAAGACTGAAACTGGATGGCTGGTACACGGCGAGGCATTTTCTTATCATTTTAATACAGAACTCGGTACTTTTGATTCGTATGTAGTTAATGGGATCGAGTGTTTTGCCAAACCGGCTGAATTTGATATTTACCGCGCCCCTACTGATAACGATATGACTGAGGCTGGAATTGCCTGGTACGGTCCACATTCCTGGAAAAGCCTTCGACTGGATGCAGCATATGCCTATACTTATGAAACATCGGTAGAACAATCGAATTCATGTGTTACTATTACCTGCCCTCTCTCGCTTGTAGCAGATCGTGCAGCGCCTTTCTGTAATATACAAGCAGTTTATAAAGTGTATGGAAGCGGATCTGTTGAAGTCTCCTTGCAGGTATCCGTGCGTAACGATCTTGCATACCTGCCGCGTTTTGGCATGCGCTATTTCCTAAAGGGCGATTTTCAGAATTGCACCTATTTCGGCTATGGCCCGCAGGAGAGCTATAGTGATAAGCATGCTGGCAGTTACAAAAGTATGTTTCATGCAACCGTGCCGGAACTTTTTGAAAACTATATTTTTCCTCAGGAGAACGGTTCGCACTACGATACAGAAGAATGTTCACTATCGAATGGGAATACGACGCTTAAAGTATGCAGCACAAAGCCGTTCAGCTTTTGCGCCTCGGAATACACGCGTGAAGAGCTCGCTGTTAAGAAACATCATTTCGAGTTACAGAAAAATGGCTGCACGGTATGGAATATTGACTATGCAATGACCGGTGTCGGCTCTGGAAGCTGTGGTCCCTACACATTGGAACAATATCGTCTAACTGATAAAGAATTTGTGTTCGACTATACGATTGTAGTCCAAGCGAAATCATAATATCGAGGAGGCGCTCCTATGTCACAACCCAAATTCACCTTGTATTTAATCCATCACAGCCACACAGATATTGGCTATACCGATTATCAAGAGAAAATAGAACTGCATCATATTTATTATATTAAAGAAGTCATTGATTTTCTAAATGCCATTCATGCGGGAGAAACCAAGTGGGAAGGCTTCAAATGGAATTGTGAAAGCTTCTGGTGCGTAGAGAAATTCCTCGAAACCGCTGATCAATCCTATATCGATGATTTTATTAAATATGTCAAATCAGGCGAAATTGGGCTTTCTGGCAACTATCTCAACATGACAGAATTAGTTGATTATACCGTTCTAAACCATACAATTGCTCGCAGTGTGAAAAGTATGGAGCGTTACTCGATTCAAATGACTTCTGCCATGACCGCTGATATTAACGGCTATGGCTGGGGATACGCTGATGCGCTATATGAGAATGGGATCCGAAACTTGATGTCCTGCATTCATACTCATCATGGCTACCACCCTTTATTCAAGAAGCAAATGCCTTTCTACTGGCAGTCGCCAAAGGGGAATAAGTTGCTTGTATGGAATGGAGAGCATTATCTGATCGGCAATGAGCTGATTTGTCACGATAATGATTACGAGTATACGATTCGTGATGGTCTGAATCTTGAACACTTGAGTAGTTTCGATAAGGCCGAGAAAAGAATCGATGCCTATGTAAGAGGACTAAGAGAGCAGCAGCATCCTTATGATTTTGTACCGGTCAGTCTCTCCGGAAGGATGACAGATAACGCTCCTGCAAGTACCAAAATCGTCGAATTCATTCATGAATACAATGCGGTGCACGGCCAGGAAATTGAGCTTCAGATGGTAACACTGGATGAATTCTTTGATATTCTAAACCAAGCTGAAGTTGAAATCCCAACCTATTCTGGCGATTGGACCGATTGGTGGGCTGATGGCGTAGGCTCTACACCAAATATCGTCCAGCATTATCGCGAAGCAAGCAGAAAGCTGTACGCTGCACGCCAGCTCGATCCAGATGGTGAAATTATAGGCAAAGATGTATTCGACAGTATCGAATACAATTTAATGTTCTATGCTGAGCACACTTGGGGTTACGCATCATCCATCGATGAGCCATGGCATCCGAATGTCAATAAACTCGATTTAAGGAAAAGCTTATTTGCGCTCAAAGCCAACGAATCTGCTTCAAGAGCTATCGACCAGATAACTTATTTCCATGGGGAAACCCCTATCTCAGTTCATAAAGAACTGACTTTTGGAGCTATCAATCCACATGACTTCGCTGTAATAGATGTCCTAAATGTTAGTTTAGAAACTTTAGTTGGACACAAGCATTTTGAAATATTGGAGAAGGATACTGGAAAAGTTGTACCTCATCAAATTGGACATTATTCGCGTGGATACGAAATCAATATCCTAGTGAAGCTGGATGCTAAGCAGAAGAAAAGCTACGTGATCAGGGACATTGCCGCACCTCCTTTAATTTCAGCCGGTAATCGTGCCAAGGTAGCAATCGAGCGTGTAAACGATTTGGCAGCAACATATGCCGAAACACTTCAGACGGGCTCTGTTGTAACTCCTTATAAACTGGAAAACAAGTTCTTCCGTATTCAATATGAAGAAGAACAAGGCATCACTTCGATCTATGACAAGATCAACGATAAGGAGCTAATCAAACCAACCAGCAAATTTAACGCCTTTACTCCAATTTATGAAGTAACGCCTGTCAAAACAACCCAGTTTGAGGAAAGGCACCTGATGGGACGTAACCGCAAGGCATTGCATACGCAAAGGGATATCGGAAAACTCCTATCTGCCACTGTGCTGGAAGACGGGCCGCTTTATTCTCGTGTTGAGCTAGGCTACCAGGTGAAAGGTACCAATGCCAGCTCCCTGATCCTAACTGCATACAAGGAGATTCCTCGAATTGATGTCGATTTCCGCTTCCATAAAACAAGTGTTTGGGAACCAGAAAACTTGTATTTGGCATTACCATTCACAACAGGCTATGACAATGAAGAATTTTGGGTTGAAAAAACGGGTGCGATCTTCCGTCCAAGAATCGATCAACTGCCGGGAACCTGCACCGATTTCTATGCCTTACAGAATGGCATGTGCTACCAGTCATCGAACAACTCTCTAATCATCGCGACACCTGATACGCCTCTTATTGCAATGGGAGATATCAAATCGCATGAGATCAAATTATGCGGCGAAAAGGATGTCAACAATATTGATGATGTGTATGCCTGGGTCATGAATAATTTCTGGGAAACCAATTTTAAAGTAGATTTGGGCGGCTTCCATCAATATCGTTATTTTCTCTTGTTAAATAATTCGTTAAATGAGCACGAAGCCTTCCAAGCAGCAAAGGCTGCTAACTGTCCTGTCCTAGGCTACTATTCTTTCGTTTAATAGGCAATTTGCCTGAAGGTATATCGTGTAATCCTGTAGAGACGTTTTGTTATCACTAATAAGTTCATAAAGGCAGATAAAGGAGGTTCCTTTGTCTGCCTTTTACATTGTAAAGTGTACTCAGAGCTACACTCCACTTCAAATGTGGTAAGATACACTTCTCGTCCCTTAGACCGACCTCCTCCTAGGCCTAGGTTCAGTCGCAAAACCCATCACAGGTCCATTTTGTCAATCTCGGAATCGCCTACAATAAAAACATGAAGGCAAGACAAACAACAGAGATGCAGTGTAACAATTTCGGACTTGATTGTACTCCTTTAAAAAAGTCAGAATTTTCTTTTATTTAGTGCGTAGATGAGCGTTATCTAACGTCAATCCCAACCAGCAATAAGAAGAAGCTTGTTAATTTGAAATTGCGTATAGGTAGAATAACGTAAAACAGGGCTATCCTAGAGCAGACTATACATCCGCTCTAGGATAACCCTTATTTCTACACGTATGAGGATTAAATCAAATCAGACTTCTGCAGCAATCTATGAACAATAACAGCTACCTCTGCTCTTGTAATGTGAGCTGTCGGGGCAAGCTGAGAGTTGCTTCTTCCCGACACGATTGCTGCCTGTAGGCTGTCAGCAATATAAGTCTTCGTCCATTCGGACACTTGATTCGCATCGGCGAATGGGTTTAGTAGGTTCTCTTCAACGGTTGGAAGCTTTGCTTTTAGTCCGGTAATCTTCATCGCTTTCGCAATGATAGTCATCGCCTGCTCGCGCGTTATCTTATCCATAGGACGGAAGGTGCCGTCGCTATATCCGCTGATTAGATTGTAGGAGTAAGCTGTCTGAATGGCGCTGTTATACCAATCCGAAGTATTTACATCCGAGAATGGCGCTGCACCGCTCTCCAGCTTCAATCCCAATCCACGAACTATAATAGCTGCGAACTCAGCACGGGTAATATCTTGATCAGGATCAAAGAAATCATTACCGACGCCACTTATGATCATCCGCGAGCCCATGTCGTTGACGGCATCCTTCGACCAGTGCTGTGTGACATCCTTAAACGTAATAGGATGCCAGACGATGGAGTATGTACTATTGGTCAGGCTACTCACCTTCGCATAATACTTACCATCGATAACAATGATTTTCGTAGGAACATGACGAACGGTACCATCCGGATCTACAACAATTCCTGTCGTAATTTGACTAGGATCTATGCCGTCAGGAATGGCGATAATTCGTTCTACATAAGCATTGAACTTAGACACTTCAATCGTAGTATTTCCTGAAGTCGCTCTTACGGTGAAGTTAAGTGGTGGGACAACTATCGTAAATCCGCCTTTAACTGCTGAATTCTCTACGATTTTCACTGTGTCTGCCTGTGGTATGGCGATTTCGATCTGAATCTGAATGTCCTTAAGTTCCACAGATTTATCGAACCGTTCCGAAATCGCATTCATGTTGATTTGTTGTGCTGGAATGGTATAAGACGAGCTCCCGGTTTTGATTTCGATGGTCGCCTGCTTCTGCTCCAAGCTCTTGATCATTTCACCATTCAATTGCCCGATCACAACATCGGAATTCGTATTAACCGGAATCGTGATGACCACATTCTGTTCTACTGTTGCAAGCTTGTCTTCGAGCTTCTTCGGATCAATTGTAATTGTAGTAACCGTCTGATCATCCATCTTGGTTTCCGTTGCCGTTCCGACATTCTCACCCTTGCCATTAACTATCACATCTACGCTTGTTTTTGGGGGCCCTGGTGTAGTTGGAGTATTTGGTGTACTTGGTGGTGTAGGAGCAGTTGTACTGTTCCCACCTTCGCTGGAATGTGACCTCGGCATGACCGCATTAGTATTGTTAGAAGGGACACTGCTACCCACACTATTGATTGCCTTCACAGTAAATGTATAACTCTCTCCATTAGTCAATCCTATCATCGTAATTGAACTTGATGTTCCAGTCACTATGATATTGCTTGGTGAAGCTGTTACCTCATATCCCGTAATGGCACTACCACCATTATCTGTCGGAGCAGTGAAGGTAATTGTTGCTTGTTCGCTACCAGCGACTGCTATCACATTCATTGGAGCTGCTGGAACAGTTGCCGGCGTTGCGCTCACTTGATTCGATTCTGCGCTCAAGCCTCCTAGATTGCCAGCTTTCACTACAAAGTAATAGCTTGTCCCGTTTAACAGGTTCTGTACGTTGTAATTAGCATCCGTCACCGTTGCAATAGGTGTACTGCCAAATTGATCGGTTACGGTTGCCATATAAACGTTATAGTAAGTTGCTTCCGTGACCGTATTCCAGTTCAAACTAACTTGACGATCTCCTCTAACCGCACTAAGATTCTGCGGATTGGCAGGAGCATTCGGCATATTAACAACTTGCGTAACCGTGAATGTCATGTCCGTCATGTTGGTTGCGGATACCGTCACGGTTGTTGTATACGTCCCAGCCACCAATCCGTCCTTCGCTTTGACTGTAAATGACGCAGCTGGCGCACCACTGTTTAATGAAGGAGCTAGCTGTGAGATTACAAAATCACTTGCATTTATTCCACTGAGTGTTGCAGACAGGTTCAACAAGTTACCAGTCCCGACATTCGTTACATCAATGGTTTTGGTTTCTTGTGTACCTGATGCGTAGCCTTGATTCAGTGCTGTCGCTATTTGATCAAGAATCAGTTTAATTAAATAGGTTGGTGTAGCATCTGTCGTAACATTTGCCGTATTCGAAAGACCCGCATTCGCTCCTCCTGTAACTACAAGTCGGAATTTATAGTCCGTTAGTGCGCTAAGTCCCGTCACTGTAGCTGAGATTGCATTCGTATCGATTGCTCCTGTGCTCGCGGTTGTCCAGCTGTTCTGTCCTGCTGGCGACTGCTGGATGATAACCCCTGTCGCTCCAATTGCAGCTGTCCAGCTGAATGCTGCTGTTGTACTCGTGTTCGCCGTGGTTGCAAAATCGATGATTGGCACTATTGCGCTATCAATTTCTATATTGTTAATCCCATGCCAGCTTGGTTCGCTTGAATGAAGAAGCACAGTATCAACATTATCAAAATCGTCATTTAGCGTTACATATTTAGACATGTAAAAATCCATTTCTTTATCTGCTTGAAATAAAGTCGTTGCAACTTTAGTACCGTCTCGATAGCCATCTACTGTAATCTGAATGGGTGAAATTTCACCATAGTTTGAATAAAAGAAGCCATTGAGCTGAAACTCCTCACCAATCGCTGATTTTATCCCCATACCTGTCCAACCGTTATTACTCATATCTATTTCGTAACTTGTTAATGCATTGAAGCCATCGTTACTATTAGAATCTCCATGAACTAAAGGCTTGTTAATTAAGGTACCACTCGAGTTGCTAATATTATAGAATTGCATAGTGATACCGGGAACATCATCCGAATCGCCTTCGTTATCCTCAGCAATCCCATCATCCCATGAACTGTCTTCGGTCGAGCTAAATGTCACGGTCGTCGGAGCAGATGCGGATGCAGCCCCTATTAATCGAAGCTGAGTGAATCCGTTAGATAGAATAAGCATACAAAGCAGTACCAACATAATCTTCTTGGTCAATCTTATCAAACTAATAATAAAAATCAGTCCTTTCATAAGTTATGAAACTAGTTAACAACAACAAAGTCAGCAATATATTTATGGAGACTCGTGTGGATACAATGCTTATATCGCTTTGGCAATAACATATTCATTATTGGAAAATATAACCTAAGAATATTATACCAAATATAGTCTATTTTTGTAACATTTTATCTATTAAAATCGATTCGTTGCGCTAAAAAAGACTTCTCCGAGCCAACACCATCATCATCACAATGGCAAGCCTCCGAAAAGCCTGAAAATAATACTCATTTCATATACGATTAAATTGTTGCAGTCCGCCGACAATTATTATACCTACTCCATTCTGTTGATACAGTGGATAATCTACTGGACAAGTGAGCACGAATTCATTATGTTATCAACAAAATCACAATATTCAACATTATAGTTCCAATCTATCCACAAGCCCATGTTCTACTAAGGACAACTTAGTGTGGACAGTTCGTTCTATAGCGCAATTCACGATCTCGATATCTATTTTAAGAAAAAAGCTCCTTTAATAAACGCTATAAGCTGGTCTGCCACTAGCTCATCTTGCTCAAAAACATCCTCTCCAACGAACATTTTCAGCCGCTCCTTATAATACTCACAGGAATAGGAGAACTGTAAGAGCATGAATAGATTATCCAGGAAAAAGGCAAACAGCTTGGCATTCACCTCTGGCCTAACCGTACCCTCCTTCTGCGCTTCCTCTATAAATGAGGCATACAATCCAGCAGTTACGCCCTCCATATCCGAAACGATTCGCCACACAAGGTCTGAATGATGCTCCGTCGTCATCTGATTGTATAGCTTCGTCAAATAAATATGTTCTCTTGTATAGGATTGTATGGCATGAATAATACGCTCGATTCTTTCTAGTAGATCTCCTTTACTGCTCATGATCTCTTCCAGAACGGCATTGAGATTCTGAACACCATACTGCACAACCGCTAGGTAGAGCTTCTCTTTACTCAAAAAATATTTATACATCGCCCCCACACTGACTCCAGCGTTGTCCGCGATCAGATTAATATTGGCACTACCATAGCCATGCTCTGCAAATTCAGTAATGGCTGCATCTAAGATTTTCTTTTGCTTTTCTTCGGCAATTTTCGTGAATGCTTCTTGATAATATTCGGATTGCATCGCTTTAGATCCCTCATTCTTGTGGTTTAATGGGTCATATATATAATAACTCAATATTCAATTAACTTATTTACTTTTGAGGTAAAAATGGTATTGTAATAATGAGTGAATATTCACTCACTTTATTATTATAACAATGGAGGTACCTATGGAGCAACCATTTGCCATTACCCATTATCCAGATGTTAAGCAAGTGACACTTAAACTTGATCAATTAATTCAAATGCCGATTTATACGATCAAACCTGATATTCTGAAGCGTTATGAAGAGGATTTTTTCGAGCACAAGTGTGCCAAATCCAAAGAAATGATCGAAGAAGCGCAAGGAATTATTCCTGGTGGTGTACAGCATAACCTCGCATTCAACCATCCGTTCCCTCTCGTGTTCACCAAAGCCGAAGGCGCTTACCTGTATGATATCGACGGGAATCGTTATTATGATTTTCTGCAAGCTGGCGGCCCGACGGTACTCGGTAGCAATCCGATTGAAGTGCGTGAGAAGGTCATCGCATTATTGAACGACTGTGGGCCATCTACGGGACTGTTTCATGAATACGAGTATAAGTTAGGTAAGAAAATTGCTGACAGCATCGAGTCTGTCGACATGTTCAGAATGTTAGGTTCAGGAACAGAAGCCTGCATGGCTGCGATAAGGGTAGCAAGGTTAGTGACCAAGAAGAAGAACATCATCAAAATGGGCGGAGCCTACCATGGTTGGAGCGATCAGCTCGCATACGGGATACGTATTCCTGGTTCCAAATGGACACAAGCGCATGGCGTTCCACGTTACATTTTTAAGCATACGCAGGAATTTTTCCCGAATGATCTTCATGATTTGGAGAGAAAGCTCCGGTTAAACCGATTCCGTGGCGGTACAGCAGCTGTCTTAATTGAACCTCTAGGTCCAGAAAGTGGCACAAGGCCAGTTGATCGTGATTTTAATAAAGGTGTGGAGCAGTTATGTAGAAAGTACGGGGCATTGCTGATTTTTGATGAGGTAGTTACGGCATTTCGGATTGGGATGTCTGGTGCGCAGGGGTATTATGGTGTTTCCCCAGATTTAACTGTGTTCGGGAAGGTTGTTGCAGGCGGATATCCGGGTGCAGGTGGACTTGGTGGCAAGAAGGAATATATGAAATATTTATCAGCAGGAATAGGGTCTGGAGAGAAGCATAAGAAGGCACTTGTTGGGGGAACGATGGCGGCTAATCCACTCAGCTGTGTGGCTGGTTATTATACCTTGTGTGAAATTGAAAGAACAGGTGCAGTCCAGAAGGCCGGGCAAATGGCGGATCTATTAACGGAGGGCTTGCAAGCTCTGATTGAGAAATACAAGCTGCCGTTCGTTGCTTTCAACCAAGGATCGATCTGTCATCTGGAGACGGTTGGCACGATGCATTTTGCAATCAATTGGTCCAAACCATGGCAAATCCCTTCAATTCTATCTGAAACCTCCAAACGCAAGAAAGAAATGGAGCACATGGGTGCAGCTTACATGGCAGAAGGAATTGTTACATTAGCAGGAAGCAGACTTTACACTAGCGCTGCCTATACGTCTGAGATGATTGAAGATGTGCTTAGACGATTCGAGACGATTTTTAAGAATGTTGCCATTAAGCAGGAATGAGGTGACGAGCATGGTTACTATTGATGAGGCCAAAAAAAAAGTCATTCAAGCTGGAATAAGGCTTGTCGAGTCTGGATTAATTGCCCGCACATGGGGGAATGTGAGCCACCGGATTAATGAAGAACAGTTCGTCATCACACCGAGTGGCAGGAACTATCAAACACTTACTCCTGAGGATATCGTTACCGTTCAAATCGCAGATTGTAACTACAGCGGAACTATTAAGCCTTCCTCTGAAAAAGGTGTTCATGCAGAGGTGTATAAGCTCTTCCCTGATATGCAGTTTGTTATCCATACCCATCAAGAATATGCTTCTGTTATAAGCGCTTGTGGACTCCATGCGATTGAGTTGGAGAATGCTGATCCTTGTCTGGCTGATAAGGTGATTTGCGCAGACTACGCGCTACCTAGTACGAAGAAGCTTCGTGAGCATGTAGCCGTAGCACTTACTCATTCCACAGGGAAAGCCGTGATTATGAAGCATCATGGCGCGCTCTGCTTTGGGAGTGATGATGAGGAAGCTTTTCATGTGGCGCTAGAACTAGAGAAGGCTTGTAAGAACTATATAACTGCCGAGTATATCAAGCTTAGTGGATCCAAGGATGCTGATCTCTATAGGATGAGCCAGTTTGCACTAGCATTAAGTGGAGCTAATATCAAAAAGACAACGGGATTCAGTGATAGAACCTTTTATCATAGCAGGCGGACGGAGAATGGCTTCGTACTATATAACACTAGCACCGAAATCGAGATACGTAACAATGAGCTTCATGCCTCCTTGCCAGAGGAAGCCCAGATTTATCAGACGATTTATAATCAATATCGCAAGATCAACCACATCATATGGAACGTCACCCCAGAAATTCAAGCCATTTCCCACACGAATCTCCCACTCAAGCCACTACTAGATGATTTTGCCCAAATTGTAGGAACCTCTGCTAAGAATGTAGAGAATACGCCTCGTGCCATAACGCATGGCTTAAAACGAGCTTCGGTTGTTTTTATCCATAATAAAGGTGCCTTGTGCTGCGGTAGTACGGAGGAAGATGCCATTGCCGTCGGTATGGTCCTAGAGAAGAATAGCAAAGCACATATTGGAGCCTCTCTATTTGGTCAAGTAAAGACGATCCATCCTATAGAAAGCCTGCTCATGCGATTCGTTTATTTGAAGAAATATTCGAAGCAAGTAAGGAAGCAGGTGTAATCTGTGGGTGTACATGTCATCACTTATGATATAGGAACTTCGGGGGTCAAAACCTGTGTCTATGAAATCGGCGAAACGATAACACTCATTGCTAGTGCAATTGAAGGATATGAACTAACTATTCTCGATAATGGAGGCGCTGAGCAGGATCCCCACGATTGGTGGAACGCGATGTGTAAGACTACACAGAAGGTGCTTAGCGAACATCAGATTTCAGCTGACATGATAGGAGGGATTTCCTTTTGTGCACAAATGCAGGGACTGATACTCGTCGATGAGCATGGTGAACCTCTGCGTAAAGCCATGAGCTTCATGGATAATCGGGCTAAGAAAGAACACCGAGAAGGCTTGATGCATGGGCTGCAAATTGCGGGAGTTAACGTCTTTAAGCTATTGAAATCGCTACGTATTACGAAGGCAGTTCCAGCAAGCGTCAAGGACCCTGTATGGAAATATAAGTGGGTCGAGAGGAATGAACCGGGCATTTTCAAGAAAATTCATAAATGGCTGGATGTGAAAGAATTCCTGCTTCATAAGTGTACAGGTGAATTCGTCATGACCGAAGATAGTGCCTATGCGACACTCCTCTATGATACTAGGCAAGGCCGCAAGTCCTTCAGCAAGCAAATGTGCCGAATGTTTGGGGTGAATATGGAGCATTTGCCAAGAGTGATCGCTTCTACTGAACAGGTTGGTGGATTAACAAGTAAAGCAGCTGCTGAACTCTCACTTCAAGAAGGAACACCTGTATTTGGTGGCGGTGGCGACGCCTCTCTGATTGGGGTAGGCGCAGGTGCAGTAGGCGAAGGGGATACGCACATTTATTTGGGTACATCTGGCTGGGTATCAACCGTGGTCAAGAAACAGCAGCTCGATACGAAGAATATGATAGCATCGATTGTAGGCGCTAACCCCAGTTACTTTAACTATTTTAGTGAACTGGAGACAGCAGGTAAATGCCTGGAATGGGTGAAGAATCATCTGGCACTCGATGAAATCGGTATCTACTTAGATCAGAAACAGATCTCGGATTCACAAGAAACAATCTATCTCAGTCTCTACGATTACATGATGCATGCGATCAAGGATGTACCAGCTGGCAGTAATGGCGTGATCTTCACACCATGGCTCCATGGGAATCGAAGTCCGTTTGAAGATGCGAATGCACGAGGCATGTTTTTTAACATCAGTCTCGATACTGGCAAAACAGAGCTCATCCATGCCGTTCTTGAAGGGGTTTGCTATCATCTGCGGTGGCAGCTCGAAGCACAGGAGTCCAGAACAAAGACTTCACAAACCATTCGTCTAGTTGGTGGCGGAGCCTTAGCTCCTCTAACCTGCCAGATCCTTGCGGATGTACTTGGACGGGAAATCGAAACGGTTGATAATCCGCAAAATGTCGGAGCCATTGGTGCAGCCGTAATTACGGCTATAGGGCTAGGCATTATTAAGCAGGTGGATGACGCCAAAGCTTTGATTAATGTCAGCGCAAGGTATACGCCTAATCTAGATAATAAAGCGACCTATGATACCTATTTTGAAGTGTTTAAATCGTTGTATAAGAATAATAAGAAGGCATTTGGAATTTTGAATGATGGGAACAGATAATATAAGCGAAATATGAATGAGAAAAGACAGCATCCACATGGGATACTGTCTTTTTAGGATAAGAAATTAGATTAAGCTCTCCAGTAGCTTCTTCACTTCAGGCTGAAGCTTCAATACATTAAGTAAGATCGTCAGGGTCTCAGCACGAGTTGCTTTCCCTTGTGGATCAAAGTTGCCGTCACTCTTACCGTTAATGATTCCAGCCTGTGCTGCATTCTGAATCGCATTCACTGCATAAGAACTTGCACTGGATAGATCTGTGAAATTACCTTTGGAAACATCTTTATTCAGTTGGGAAAATGAGAATAGTCGTTCAGCTAAAAAACTCAATTTAATAAGTGAAAAAGCCTTCCAAAGCCACCACCATCAATCACTATGGCAAGCCTCGAAAAGCTTGCTTTGATACTACGGCGAGGATACACTTCTCATCCCTCAGATCGACCTCCTCCTCGACCTAGGTCCAGTCGCAAAACCCATCACAGGTCCATTTTGTCAATATCTGAATCGCCTACAATAAAAACATGAGGATAAAACAAACAACAGAGATGCAGTGTAACAAATTCGGACATGATTGTACTCCTATTAAATAAGTCAGAATTTTTCAAAAATACGATACGAGGAGATGTAAGAAGTGAAACAGTTAATCGAATTCAAAAAAGTAACGAAAGAATACAAAATAGGAGATGTGCCAATCAAAGCCCTGGGTGGTGTTAACTTTTCCATATCAGAAGGAGAATTCGTCGTTATATTGGGTGCAAGTGGTGCTGGTAAAAGTACGATCTTGAATATACTTGGCGGTATGGATACGGCTACCTCAGGTCAAGTGTTTGTTGGTGATCAAGAGATAACAAGCCTCACCGAAAAGAAATTAACAGAATATCGCGGTGAGAAGGTTGGCTTTGTATTTCAATTCTATAACTTAATTCCGAATTTAAACGCTCTAGAAAATGTTGAATTTGCGACTGAAGTATGTAAGAACCATCTGGATGCGAAAGATATTTTACATAAAGTTGGGTTAACGAATCGTATCAAAAACTTCCCTTCCCAGCTCTCTGGAGGCGAACAACAAAGAGTTGCTATCGCTAGAGCTGTTGCCAAAAACCCTTTGCTTTTACTCTGTGATGAACCAACCGGAGCTTTGGATTATGTTACAGGTAAGTCCGTTTTAAAGCTTCTTCAGGATTTGAACAGAGACACGAAGAAATGCGTCGTTCTAGTCACGCATAACTCCGCTATTGCTCCTATGGCAGATAAAGTTATCAAGGTGAAAAGCGGAATGATCGAAAGCGTTACAATTAATGATGAAAAACAAAGTGTTGAAGGGATTGAGTGGTGATAATGAAGTTATTTTCGAAATTGCTGAGGGACATTAAAAAATCGATCGGGCAATTTATAGCCTTAGTTTTGGTTGTTGCAGTAGGAGCATTTTTCTATGCGGGGCTTGTAACTTATAGTGAGAAGCTTAGTTCTTTTACGAAGGATTACTTTCATGAATATAATTTAAGCGACTTGAATGTATATTACAGTCAAATTTCCAAAGATGACGTGGCTGGCTTCAGCAAAATTGAAGGTATCTCTAAAATAGAAGGACGTTATACCTTTGATGCTATCCAGCTCTTTAAGGACTATAAAGCTTCGTTAAAAATTCATTCCATCCCTGTCAAAAATGAGATTAATACGCTTACTATGATTGAGGGTAATATCCCGTCACAAAAGAATGAGATCTTATTAGATTCCCATTATGCAAAAGAACATGATTATCATGTCGCTGATCAAATAAGTATAAATACGAATGGAAGAGATTTCGAGTTTACAATTATCGGCTTGGGTGAAAATGTTGAACATGTCAAAAAGAACGAAACACAAGATCATAAAACCTACGGGGTAGCTTATATTGCCGAAGAGGCAATACCCCTGATCGCAGACGGATTTTCCTATAATGAAATCATCATTGATGCCATAGAAGGTTACGATATTGACCAACTTGGTAAATCCATTGAAGCCGGGTCCAAGCACCTTACATATTTGGATCAAGTAAGTAAAGAACGGAGTTTCGGTTACTCCAAAATCAATCAAACGATCCATAATAATGGCATGATGAGTAAGGTTATACCTTTCGTTCTCTTTTTGATTTCAGCTGTCATCCTGTTTCTTACCATGTCGATGATTATAGATTCGCAAAGAAATCAAGTAGGGATTATGAAGGCTTTGGGTGTAAAGAACAGAAGCATCATGCTTCATTACATGGGATTCCCTGTGCTGGTAGGGATCATAGGCTCAATCCTAGGTTCTGTCATTGCTGCTTTCGTATTTATTCCATTAGTAACAGTGTCGAGTGCAAGATCCTTCTCTCTGCCAGATGTTACATACTCACTGTCTTTATTGTCGATCATTCCTCCCATCATTATCTCAAGCGCTTTTGGAGTCCTGTCATGTTACTTAAGCGGCAGAAACATATTAAAAGAACGTGCAGCTCAGGCTATGCGTCCTAAACCGCCAAAGACGATGAAAAAGTTATTTATCGAAAAAATTCCGGGTTTATGGAGTCATATTTCCTATAGTTACAAACTCATTTTGAGAAATATATTTTTAAATAAATTAAAAGCTTTAGCGAGTTCAGTTGGTGTTGTTGTAAGCGCGAGTTTATTGATAACCGCTTTGGGTACTCAATCATCCTTGCTAAAAGTAGCTAGCCAAGTTGAAGATGTTTTTACTTATGATTTACGAGTGGATTATACGATGGGAACGCCTTCTGCTTCGATAAAATTACCCACCGGTATAAAAAATAGTTATGACTTATCCACCTTGCCTGTTGAATTCATAAAAGAAGATGACAAAGAAAATGCAACCTTAGTTGTTACTGAACAAGAAAACAATCTTATTCATTTCTTTGACGAAAATGAAAATAGGATAGAATTGGATAATGGTGGGGTGCTGGTTCCCAAATCTTACGCCGACGTTTATCAGATTTCAGAAGGGGATATCATCCAATTAAAGCTCACGGCACCTGAGTTTAACAATAAAGCTGTACACATGAAGGTTTCAAAAATATCTACCCAGTATTCGAATCCGTCGTTTTATATCACGCCAGCGTATTTAAAGAGTTTTGACATCGACTACAGTCCAACCTCGCTGTTAGTTGAAGCAGGCAGCTCAGCAGATCTGGTAAGCATTCGCAGCTTCTTTGAACAAGATCAGCATGTGGAGGCAATTACAGATAAGACTGATCTAAGGAAAGAAGCTCAATATATCGTGAAACAAAATAGTTTTGTATTTATCATGTTTATCGTTTGTGCCGTCATACTCTCCTTCGGCGCCATATATACGATATCTTCCATAAACATTTATGAAAGGAATCGCGAGCTGGCAACACTGAAGGTACTAGGATATCAAAAAAATAAAATAAACAGACTTATCTTTTTTGAAAACATCATCCTAACCACATTTGCGGTACTTGTAGCCTTACCGTTAAGCGGATATATGTTTTCGATGATTGTAAAGGTATTGTCCAGCTCACATCAACAAATCCCCAATAAATTAAATATTGTGATCATGTTGGTTTCAATTATTCTTTCATACTTGCTTACCGTTGTATCTAACTTACTGCTTAGGAGAAAAGTAAACAAAATAAATATGATTGAATCGTTGAAAAGTATAGAGTAAAACTTTTTTCAGTTACAACAGTTGCGAGTAAATTTGAAAGAACCGCAAGAAAACTGTTAAAAGTGTGCTTTCATTCTGTAACTCCAATTACATTTTCACAACTATTGGACATAATAAAAAACTAAATTTTTAAAATTATCAATAATTTGTTCATATTGCGTTCATATTCCTTCGTTACAATATGGATTATTTATAAATGAAGGAGAGATGATGATGAACAACTACAGTAAGTGGCTTTTTCGGATTGCAGCTATCTATTCGCTAATTGGCGCGCTTCTAGGGGCAGATTTGGCCGGCAGACAGGACTATACGCTCGTACCTGGCCATGGTCATATTCTTGTCGTCGGTTGGCTTACGCTATTTGCATACGGCATATTCTATAAAGTACATAAGCAAGTCAGCTTAATCCGAGTTGCCAAATGGCATGCTACCTTGAGCATGATCGGTGGAGGACTTATGCCTTTGGGCATGCTTCTATACAATAAGATGGAAAGTACCGCAACCTTGCTCGCTTTCATCATTCCAGCAACCATCCTGCTGATTGCGATTGGATTATTCTTACTTCTCTTGTTTTTTGATAAGAAGTTATTTGCTAGTGATTAAGAAGGAATCCTTCCTTATCTCACCAAAATAATAAAGCCTGTAAAACGTTTTATTAAAAGTTATAGGAAGTCCACTATAGTCAATAATGATAAGCAATTGAATGTGATGTTAGACATTTTATTGGTGAAATAAAAATGGATAGAGTTTTCAGAATACATCTGAATCTCTATCCATTTTTTTGTTCATTTACAATACATTATGACTTGGTAAAAAAGTATTACTGAATTGTACTATCGTCTCCCGTTAGTTCAATGACAAATGAGACCTAATTCCATACTTGAAAAACATCACCACATAGAAATACCGCATATTCAACAAGTATTTCTCGTTCTTTATCATTAGGTCTAATAAATAGCTCATCATTTCCTTCAAACATTATTTTTATTGAATCATCATTCCCCGTGTGAACCTCTTGAACGTTTTGGTCGATTAAGCCGCACAGGGCATCTCGGTAACCTATAGCTTCATAACTATACTCCACACCGTTCAACGTTACCGATGGTAAAGCATAAGCAGTTAGACATGCATCAACGGTTTCGCAATGAAAACCAAACTGAATATAATCACGAACAAATGTCACAGAATACAGCACGGCTCCGATAACTTTGTCTAATGCCACCCGCCACTACCCCTTAAATCCGTTTATACAGCTTTATTCGTGAACCAGTTATCAAATCCTTTCAACTAACCTGCCCGTTAGCCATACATGCAGCGCAAGCGCCACAGATTATGGAAGAAATTACGTTCTTCCATAGTGTAATGAATATTTAACAAAAAATGTTATTTATTCTGTGCCTAATTGCTCTCTAAAATGTAAAGTAAGCCCCCCAAAGTTCTTCTAATGGTACTGCTTTTTTTGAACATTTTTCAATTCCACTTTCCTTTGCTTCATTAGACCAAAGATAGGGGTAAATAGAAATGCCCTGATTCCCATCCAGCGTAGGAACAATGGTTTCCCATCTATTCCATCTAAATGGTTCGTAGAATCCCGACAAATCCCCCGTACAGGACCAATTCAGAAAATCAGTATACCCCATCTCTAAACATTCCCACGCTAACGTATCAGGAGCAAGATAAAAAATTTCTCCTTTACCTTCATCAAAGAACCCGCCATTTAAAGCAAAAAAACCGCCAACTACATCATCAGCAACCAATAAGGCATTGTCCAACTTGCATTTTTCAGTCCATGATGTAATTGTTCTTGGTAAATTATCATGACCTGAACCTAAAACACGAAGCCATCCATTTTGAAGTAAAATACCACCTGTTGAATATGCGACAGCGCCAAGCGTTGATTTTGTTGTTACTTGAAGGCGAAACAATTCTTTTTCGCCATGTTCTTTGAAAGAGGGGAGGATAATTGCTCCATTACAATTGTTAGATTCAACAATCCATTGTTTTATCATGAAAAGTGCTGATTCATCCTCAAATACAAGCTCATTTAACGGCTTCATGCGGTAACTCCTCTAAAATAAATTCAACAACTTATTTAATAATAACTTTAATTACCTCTTACTGCACTAGTCTACCCGTTACTTCAATGAAAAAAGCAGACTGCCGCTGCAATCTGCTTCATTCAATTATCGTTTACCGTTAGCGTAGTAATTTAACGGTCCTCAGCATCAAGCAAATATCCCGTAAACTCTTCATGTAAAGCAATCCCTTCCTTTAGGGATTCCCTAGTATCTTCAACAACAAGGTCAATAGTGAATTTCTCGGCTAGTTCTGTACCACCGTCTATCATAACTAAAACCGAATGTAAGACTCCATCAATTCTATCTTGTAAAACTTTTTTAAATGCTTCAATTCCTTCTTCTGTACCAAGTAGGTTATTTAATATCTGATATTCTCCTTTTAAATCAGACCAGTCAGGAATAACCGCATTTGGACCGAGGTAATCCACTTCTGCCCAACTATCCCTTATTTGTTTTAGATCTTGAAATAATTCATTATGCTTTCCCAATTTTATTGCCTCCCGATGTTCTTCTTTTTCATAAAATTAATCATCGATTGTATTTGCATAATCTTCTACATTGGCACCGCGTTAACCTGCCCGTTAGTTGAGAAAAGGCAGCCGATAGTCTGGCTGCCTTTTCCTGTTGTTTATTTAGCTATCGTTTCCCGTTAGTTCAATTGATTTTTATCTTCAACAATCTTTGATAACCAATCTGTGAACCAATTTTCGGGTAAATTAATCTTTGCTTTATCAAGTACCTGAAGTTGCTCCAAAGTGAATGAATTAACTAAATACAATTCCCATTGGCAGTCA